>JADGMZ010000361.1 GCA_015234495.1 Brevundimonas sp.
CCGAAAAGACCAACGGCCGCTCGATGGTCATCCTCGGGGCCGGTCTGAACCACTGGTACCACATGGACATGGCCTACCGCGGCATCATCTCGATGCTGGTCATGTGCGGCTGCATCGGCCAGTCCGGCGGCGGCTGGGCCCACTATGTCGGTCAGGAGAAGCTGCGGCCCCAGACCGGCTGGACACCGCTCGCCTTCGCGCTGGACTGGATGCGGCCGACGCGGTTCATGAACGGCACCAGCTTCTTCTACGCCCACACCGACCAGTGGCGGTACGAGAGCCTGCAGATCTCCGAGATTCTCTCGCCCACCGCGCCGGACGGCGACTGGTCCGGCAGCATCATCGACTTCAACGTGCGGGCCGAACGCATGGGCTGGCTGCCTACCGCGCCGCAGCTGGAGACCAACCCGCTGAGCGTCGGCAAGGAGATATTCGAAACCGGGGCCGATCCGGCCGCCTACGTTTCGGGCAAGCTGAAGGATGGCGGGCTCAAGCTGGCCTGCGTTGACCCGGACAATCCGAAGAACTGGCCGCGCAACATGTTCTTCTGGCGCTCCAATGTGCTGGGGGCCAGCGGCAAGGGCCACGAGTATTTCCTCAAGCACCTGGTCGGCGCCCTACACGGGGTGGTCGGCGTCGATCTCGGCGAGGACGGCCGCGACAAGCCGCAGGAGGTCGTCTGGCGCGAGGAGGCGCCGGTCGGCAAGCTGGACCTGATGGTCAACATCGACTTCCGCATGTCGACGACCAGCATGTACGCCGACGTCGTGCTGCCGACGGCCACCTGGTACGAGAAGCACGACCTCAACACCTCGGACATGCACCCCTTCATCCACCCGCTGACCGCGGCGGTGGACCCGGTGTGGGAGGCCAAGAGCGACTGGGACATCTTCCGCGCCATCGCCGACAAGTTCTCGAGGGTCGCGCCCGAGGTCCTGGGCGTCGAGCACGACCTGGTGCTGACCCCGATCATGCACGATACGGCCCAGGAGCTGGGCCAGCCCTATGAGCCGATGCGCTGGGACAAGGGCGAGTGCGAGCCGATCCCGGGCCGCACCATGGCCAACGTCTCCATCGTCGAGCGCGACTACGCCCAGACCTACGCCAAATACACCTCGCTCGGCCCGGCGCTCGAGAAGCTGGGCAACGGCGGCAAGGGCATCAACTGGAACACCGACGCCGAGGTCGCCCTGCTGGGCGGGCTCAATGGCCTTGTGACCGAGGAAGGCCCCGCCAAGGGCCGGCCGCGCATCCTCAGCGACATCGACGCCTGCGAGACCATCCTGTCGCTGGCGCCGGAGACCAACGGCGAGGTGGCGGTCAAGGCGTGGAAGGCCCTGTCCGGATTCACCGGCCTCGACCACGGCCACCTGGCCGAGGGCAAGGAGGAGGAGAAGATCCGCTTCCGCGACGTCGTCGCCCAGCCGCGCAAGATCATCTCGTCGCCGACCTGGTCGGGGCTGGAATCCGAGCACGTCTGCTACAACGCCGGCTACACCAATGTGCACGAGCTGATCCCGTGGCGGACCTTCACGGGACGCCAGCAGCTGTACCAGGACCACCACTGGATGCGGGCCTTCGGCGAGGGCTTCGTCACCTGGCGGCCTCCGATCGACACCCGCACGGTGCGCGCCGTGCACGGCAAACTGCCCAACGGCAACCCCGAGATCCTGCTCAACATCCTGACCCCGCACCAGAAATGGGGCATCCACTCGACCTATGCCGAGAACCTGATCCTGCTCAGCCTGAACCGCGGCGGTCCGGTGATCTGGATCAGCGAGACGGACGCCAAACAGGCCGGGATCGAGGACAACGACTGGATCGAGGCCTTCAACGTCAACGGCGCGGTGACCGCCCGCTCGATCGTGTCGCAGCGGGTCATGGCCGGCACGGCGATCATGTACCACGCCCAGGAAAAGCTGGTGAACACGGTCGGCTCCGAGCTCACCGGCCAGCGCGGCGGGGTGCACAACTCGATCACCCGCATCAACATGAAGCCGACCCACATGATCGGCGGCTACGCCCAGCTGTCCTACGGCTTCAACTACTACGGCACCGTCGGGGCCAACCGCGACGAGTTCGTGGTCATCCGCAAGATGAGCGCGATCAACTGGTTCGACAAAGCCGCCGAGCCCGACCTGGAGGCCGCCGAATGAAGATCCGCGCTCAGATCGCCATGGTCCTGAACCTGGACAAATGCATTGGCTGTCACACTTGTTCGATCACCTGCAAGAACGTCTGGACCAACCGCGAGGGGGTCGAATACGCCTGGTTCAACAACGTCGAGACCAAGCCGGGCATCGGCTACCCCAAGGACTGGGAGAACCAGAAGCGCTGGAAGGGCGGCTGGGTCAGGAAGAAGAACGGCAAGATCGAGCCGCGAATCGGCTCGAAGTGGCGCATCCTGGCCAAGCTGTTCGCCAACCCGGACCTGCCCGAGATCGACGACTTCTACGAGCCGTACACCTTCGAATACGACTGGCTGCAGAAGGCGCCGGAGCTGGAGGCCCAGCCCTCGGCCAGGCCGCGCTCGCTGATCACCGGCGACGTGATGACCAAGATCGAATGGAGCGGCAACTGGGAGGACGACCTCTCGGGAGAGTTCGCCAAGCGGTCGGAGGACTATAATTTCGAGGGCATCGAGAAGGAGATCTACGGCCAGTTCGAAAACACCTTCATGATGTACCTGCCCAGGCTGTGCGAGCACTGCCTGAACCCGGCCTGCCTGGCCGCCTGTCCCTCCGGCGCCATCTACAAGCGCGAAGAGGACGGCATCGTTCTGATCGACCAGGAGCGCTGTCGCGGCTGGCGCATGTGCGTCTCGGGCTGCCCCTACAAGAAGATCTATTACAACTGGTCGTCCGGTAAGTCGGAGAAGTGCATATTCTGCTTCCCGCGCATCGAGGTCGGCCAGCCGACGGTCTGCTCGGAGACCTGCGTCGGGCGCATCCGTTATCTGGGCGTCTTCCTGTACGACGCCGACCGCATCAAGGAAGCCGCCTCGGTCGAGGACGAGAAGGATCTTTACGAGGCGCAGCTGTCGCTGTTCATGGACCCCAACGATCCGGCCGTGATCGAACAGGCGCGGCGCGACGGCGTGCCCGAGGCCTGGCTGGAGGCGGCGGTCCGCTCGCCCGTCTACAAGATGGCCAAGGTGTGGAAGGTCGCCTTCCCGCTGCACCCCGAATACCGCACCCTGCCGATGGTCTGGTACGTGCCGCCGCTGTCGCCGATCCAGTCGGCGGCCGAGGCCGGCAAGATGTCGGTCAACGACGGCATGCCGGACGTGCGTTCGCTGCGCATCCCGATGCGTTACCTCGCCAACCTGCTGACTGCCGGCGACGAGGAGCCGGTCGCCCGCGGCCTGGAGCGGATGCTGGCCATGCGCTCCTACATGCGCGCCAAGAGCATCGACGGCCGCACCGACGAGTCGATCGCCGAGCGCGTCGGCCTGACCGGGGCGATCATCGACGACATGTACAAGATCATGGCGCTGGCGGCCTACGAGGACCGCTACGTGATCCCGACCACCCACCGTGAGGACAACGAGGATGCTTACGTCCTGCGCGGCTCGGGCGGCTTCACCCTCGACCGGCCGACCAACGGCTCCAGCAAGCTGAACCTGTTCGGCGGGCCCAAGACGACGCCGAAACGGTCGCCTTACATGGACGTGTCGACATGATCCGTTCGCTGCGCGCCCTGTCGGTCCTGCTCGCCTATCCGTCGGACGAGCTGAAGTCGAACGTCGGCGAAATCCGTACGGCGCTGGCGGTCGAACGGCTGGTCCCGCCCGAGGGGCGTGAGGCGCTCGAACCACTGCTGACGGCGCTGGAGACCCGCGACCTGTACGACCTGCAGGAGGCCTACAGCGACCTGTTCGACCGCTCCCGCAAGCTGTCGCTGCACCTGTTCGAGCACGTCCACGGCGACAGCCGCGACCGCGGCCCGGCCATGGTCGATCTGGGGCAGACCTATTTCGACCGCGGCTTCGCCATGACCGTCTCGGAGCTGCCGGACTACCTGCCGCTCTATCTCGAGTTCCTCGCCTGCCAGCCCTTCGCCGAGGCCCGCGAGCTGCTTGGCGAGCCGGCCCATGTGCTGGCGGCGTTGCAGCAGCGCCTGGCCGAGCGCGACAGCCCCTACGCCGGGGTGTTCACCGCCCTGTTGGGGCTGGCCGAGGCCAAGCCGGACGCCGAGGCGCTGAAGGCGCTGCTTGAGCGAACGGCCGAGGATGTCCCTGACGAGGACATCGACGACGAGTGGCGCGAGGCGCCGGTCACCTTCGGGCGGCCGGATCACGAGGCGGGCGGGCCGACCGGCCTGATCGCCAAAATCCGCGCGGGACGGCGTTCCGCCCGGACCAGCGACCAGGAGGCGTAGGATGGAAGGTTTCCTCAACCAGCTGGCCTTTGGCTGGTTTCCCTATCTGGCGGTGACGGTGCTCATCGTCGGCAGCATCCTGCGCTTCGACAAGGCGCAGTATTCGTGGCGCTCGCAATCGAGCCAGTTCCTGCGCCGCAAGCAGATGCTGATCGGCTCGAACCTGTTCCACCTCGGCATCCTGGCCCTGCTGGGCGGCCATTTCGTCGGACTGCTGACGCCGATCAACGTGTTCGACTATTTCGGCATCGGCCACGGCTTCAAGCAGATGCTGGCCCTGGTGGTCGGCGGCATCGCCGGCGTCGCCGCCTTCATCGGCGCCAGCTTGCTGCTGCACCGGCGACTGTTCGACCCGCGCATCCGGCGCAGTTCGTCGAAGATGGACATCCTGGTGCTGGTCTTGCTGTGGCTGCAGCTGACCCTCGGCCTGGCCACCACCTGGTGGACCATGAAGCACCTCGACGGCTCGGAGATGGTGCTGTTCATGGGCTGGGCCAACGGCCTGCTGACCTTCAATCCGGCCGCCGCCGACCTGATCATCGACGCCTACTGGGTCTACAAGCTGCACATCGTGCTGGGGCTGACCATCTTCCTGATCACCCCCTTCACCCGCCTGGTGCACGTGTGGAGCATCCCGATCATGTTCCTGGTGCGGCCAGGCTATCAGCTGGTGCGTTCGCGCGGTCCGGTGCGCCGGCCGACGACGACGCCGACCGAAGGGCAGCCAGGCAGCGCCCCGACCTATGGCGGGCCCTCGGTGGTGCGCAGCGAGGCGGAGAGCGCCCAATGACGACGGCCCGCTTCGTCCTCACCCGTTCCTCCGGCCGCTCCGCCAAGGCCCCGCCGCCGCCGCCGGCTCCGAAGCCGGCCCCGCCGCTGCCTGCGCCGGCGGCCGGCTGCGGCCATCACGGCGAGCGCAAGCCCGCGCCCCCGACCTTCCCGGACGTGTGGGTCAACGGCGTCGAGATCGAGGCGGCGGCCATCGCCCGCGAACTGCAGCACCACCCCGCCGGCGACCCGAAGGAGGCCTGGACGGCCGCGGCCCGCGCCCTGGTCGTGCGTGAACTGCTGCTGCACGAGGCCCGCCGCCGGGGCATCGCGCCGGAGCCCGAGGAAGAGGGGGACGCGCGCGAGTCCGAGGAGGAGGCGCTGGTCCGCCTGCTGCTCGAGCAGGCGCTGGAGCCGGCCGAGCCGGGCGAGGCGGAATGCCGGCGTCTGTATGAGTCCCAGCGCGAGCGCTTCCGCACCCCCGACCTGTTCGAGGCCGCCCACATCCTGATCGAGCCGGAGAGCGACGACGCCGAGGGCTGGGCCGCCGCCGAGGCCCGCATAAGGGCCCTGCGCGCCGACATCGGCGACAGCCGCACGGCCTTCGTGGCCGCGGCCCGGGCCCATTCGACCTGTCCCTCGGCGCAGCAGGACGGCTCGCTGGGCCAGGTGCGGCGCGGCGAACTGGCCCCGCCGGTGCAGAAGGCGCTGGAGGACACCCCGCCCGGGACCAACCGGGCCGAGCCGGTGCGCTCGCGCTTCGGCTGGCACCTGATCCGGCTGGAGCGGCGCATCGAGGGCCGGGACCTTCCGTACGAGATCGTCGAGGACAAGATCCGCGACACCCTCGAGGCGCGCGCCTGGGCCGTCGCCGCCGGGCAGTACGTCGCCGAACTGGCCGCCGCCGCGAAGATCGAGGGGGTCGAGCTGGCGGTGTCCGAAGAGAGCCCCTGCGCCTCGTGCTGACGCTGGGCGACCTTATGGCCCGGGCCCGCGCCGCCTCGCCGGCCTTCGAGGCCTGGCTGGCGGAGTCGGCCCCCGATCTGGCCGAGTCGGTCCGTAGCGCCGCCATCGCGCGGGGCCAGACTCCGGCCGCCTTCGCCCGGGCGGCGGTGGTCGACTTCGACCGCCACGCCGGGGCCGAGGCCTGGACCCGCCTCACCGGCCGCTTGCACAACAGCGCCGATCCGGGTCTGGTCTGTCTGCAGGAGATGGTCCGCTGGCGTCTCGCCACGCCGCTGGACGAACCGCTGGAGGAAGCCTGATGACCGATGCCGCGCCCAAGGGGTCGCCGTCCGATCCCGCCGAACCCGAGACCCTGAATCCGGACCTCAGGCAGGCTCACGACGGCGACTACGCCGAGGACCAGCACGGCAGCACCCCGATGGACACCATCTCGGTGAAGAAGAACGGCGCCGCCGTCTGGCCCGTGATCTGGGCCGTGGTGACCATCGTCCTGGTGGCGATCACCCTGTTTCTGATCTTCGGCTAAGTCCCTTGTTACAGGGCGAGACGCGACCGCATTTTTCCGCCACGCTGGCGCGATGAGCTCATCTTCGCATTTCCGGCAACTGCTCGACGCCGCCGCCGCCCAGCCCGACCCCTGCCGCCTTCTGTTCGTCTTCGCCGTCGCCGAACTGCCGGGCGACGCCACGCCCGCCGAGCGCGAGCAGTTCCTCGCCGGGCGGGGCGGGACGCTGGCCCCGGTGATGTGCGTGGACAAGGCGCCGGGCGAACTCGCCGACTTCGCCGCCCTCGCCGCCGAGTCCCGCCAGACCGGGGCGGCCTGGACGATGGTCTTCGCCGCCGGCCTGGGCGGCCGCAACGGCCAGCCGCCCGCCAGCTCCGAGATCGACGCCGCCCTGCAGCTCATGGTCGAAGCCGTCCGCGACGGCGGCTTCGCCCGCTTCGCCGCCTATGACGGCGAGGGCGACCCGGTCGTCTTCGACTAGGCGCGGGGCGGCGGGCCGACCGATCCGAGCCGCCGCCTGGCGGAGTCGGCGACGAGGCGGCGGGCGGCGGGCCAGGCGACGGCGGCGGTCTGGATCGTGAACAGGGCGAGGATGATGCGGTAGTAGGCGAGTTCCGATACCGCGCCGCCCGGGTACTGCAGCCAGTACCAGGCGTGCACCAGCGGGGTGAGGATGAAACCGGCGATCAGCACGTCGGCCCAGCGGGCATGCTGGCGCGAGGCCCAGATCACCCCGACCGTGCCGAGCGCCACGTCGATCAGCGCCGGGGCCGTCTCGGCGACGAGGGCGAAGGCCGTGTAGCTGGCCGCCCATTTCAGCGCCAGCAGCAGGGCGAGGGCCCGCGACGCGCCGTGCGTGGCGGCCAGGATCAGCAGCCCGGCCCACAGCCACTCCATCAGTCGCCCGGCTGTTCAGGCGCCGGCGAGGGCGGGTAGGGCGGATAGACCGGCGGAATGCTCGGGTCCTTGGGCGGCAGCTGCGGCGGCGGCGGCGGCGGTGGCGGCGGGGTCGGCGGGCGCGGAATCTGGTCGAGGGTCATGGCGCGTCTCCGGCCGGGCGTGGTCGAGGCGAGACTCGCGGGCCCGCCCGGTCGAGCCCAGATTACCACGTCTTGCGAGATCGGGCTTGCCCCTGTCGCGGCCTGGCCCATTCTGGGGCCTGAGTCCCGGTCGCGCCGAGGGAGGCCGCTTGCCCAGCTTCTATGAATTCTTCGCCGGCGGCGGCATGGCGCGCGCGGGGCTGGGCGCGGGCTGGACCTGCCTGTTCGCCAACGATTTCGACGCCCGCAAGGGCCTGGCCTACCAGGCCAACTGGGGTACGGGCGGCGAGCTGACGGTCGGGGATGTGCGGGCGCTGGACCCGGCCGTCCTGCCCGGCGAGCCGGACCTGGTCTGGGGCAGCTTTCCCTGTCAGGACCTGTCGCTGGCCGGCGCGGGGGCCGGTCTGAAGGGCGAGCGCTCCGGAACCTTCCACGCCTTCTGGGACGTCATCCGCGGCCTCGTGGACCAGGGGCGGGCGCCGCCGCTGGTGGCCGTCGAGAATGTCTGCGGGACGCTGACCTCACGCGGCGGAGAAGACTTCGCGACCATCTGCCGGACCTTCGCCGAGGCCGGCTACCGGTTCGGGCCGCTGGTGGTGAACGCCGAGCTGTTCGTGCCCCAGAGCCGGCCGAGGCTGTTCGTGGTCGGGGCGCGTGACGGCGTCGGGATCGCGCCCGGCCTGCTGTCGCCCGGTCCGCTGGAGCCGTTCCACAGCCGCGCCGTCCGGCGGGCGGCGGCGGCCCTTCCGGAGTCCCTGCGCAAGCGGCTGCTGTGGTGGAACCTGCCGACCCCGCCGCGTCGGGCCACGACCTTCGCCGACCTGGTCGAGGACTCGCCCGAGGGCGTCGCCTGGCACAACCAGGCGGAGACGAAGAGGCTGCTGGACCAGATGGCGCCGGTCCATGCGGCCAAGGTGGAGGCCGCCCGGCGCGCCGGACGGCGCATGGTCGGCGGCGTCTACCGCCGCACCCGGGTCGAGGGCGGCGCCAAGGTGCAACGGGCCGAGGTGCGGTTCGACGACGTGGCCGGCTGCCTGCGCACGCCGGCCGGGGGCTCGAGCCGCCAGATCCTGCTGGTGGTCGACGGGCCGCGGGTGCGCTCGCGGCTGATCTCGGCGCGCGAGACGGCGCGGCTGATGGGATTGCCGGACACCTTCATCCTGCCGCGCAACTATGGCGACGCCTACCATCTGACCGGCGACGGGGTGGCGGCGCCGGTGGTGCGGCACCTGGCCCGGCACCTGTTCGAACCGATCGTGGCCGGGGCGGCGGCGCGCCGGGCGGCCTGACGTCAGCCGGGCCGCGTCCCCGGCGAGCGGGCGGTGAGGCGGCATTCCAGCTCATGCTCCACGGCGCCCTGCTGGTCACGGACGATGACCGCCAGCCGCCCGGTCTGGATCAGGCGCCGGGCATGGATGGCGACGTCGCGGGAGGCGAAGACCCGGTATCGCCCTCCGGATCGACGGGCGCGCCGCCGGACTCGACGTGGTGTTCGATCCGGCCGCTCTCGACCTCGGTGCGGGAGAAGACCTCCTCCTGACCGGATTCCAGCAGCTCCTCTTCCGGTCCGCCGAGGCCGCCGACGACAAGGCCCGACGATCGGGAGGGCGGGGCGGCAGGATCGGACGGTCTGGCCATGCGCCGCCAACGTGACAGGCGCCTGCGGGTTCCGCCTTGCGAGGCGGGTTCGGACGTCGGGCTCCGGACACTGGACCCAAAGCGGCGGATGGACGTTTTCCCGTCACAGTTCGTGAGGAGAGCGGAAGATGGAGACTGTACCCGAAACCGGGACGACCGAGGCGGCGGGCTGGAGCCCCGGGCTCGCCGCCGCGCCGCCGCCGGGAGATGACATGCAGAAGCTGGCCGAGACCTTCGCCGCCACGCCGGAGGCCGTGCGAATGGCGGTCGAGCGGGTCGGGACCGACTTCCGCGCCCTGCAGCGCGAACTGGGCGGTCGTCGCTGATGGGCGTGCGCAATCCCACGGACAAGGGCCGCCCGGTGCACGCCAACGAGGGGCTGGGCCAGCAACGGGTCGGCGAGGCCGGCGCGGCGCCCGATCAGAAGAACCCGCGGCCGCCCTCGGCCGGCGGGCCGGGAACCGGTTCCGGCGATGACGCCGAGACCAATGCGGAGAGCGAGCGCGGCGGCTGAGAGCCGTCACGGCCACGGAAAACGGAACCCGTCGCCGTCCCCGCCGGTTCACCCCTGTGGTGAAGCTGGCGCGAGGGTGAAGATATGGCGCGGATCGAGAGGGGCGCGGGTCCCGGCGGCGTGGCGGTGCGGGTTCTTGCGCTCCTGCTGATCCTGATCGGGGCGGTGCTGACCGCCGGCGGCGGCTGGCTGCTGTCGCTGGGCGGCTCCGTCTACTATCTGCTGGCCGGTCTCGGCCTGATCGCCTCGGGCGCCCTGCTCTGGCGGCTGAACATCCTCGGGGCCTGGATCTACGCCGCCGTGTTCGTGCTCACGGTGCTGTGGGCGCTGTGGGAGGTCGGGCTGAACGGCTGGGCCCTGGTGCCCCGGGTGATCGCCCCGGCGGTGCTGCTGGTGCTGGTCATCGCCAGCCTGCCCGTCCGCGACCGGCGGCGCGGTGGACGACTGGCCCTGGGCGGGGCGGCGGTGTTCGTGGTCGGGGCCCTGGTCGCCGGGGTGGTGGTGGCCCAGGCCAACCGGCCGATGCAGCCGGCCGGCGGCGAGGCGGCCGCGCTGGCGGCGATGGCCGAGCCCTCCCTGCACCAGGTCGGCGCCGACTGGCCGGCCTATGGCGGGACCTACAGCGCCCAGCGTTTCTCGCCCCTGACCCAGATCAACCGCGACAACGTCGGCCGGCTGGAACGGGTCTGGACCTTCCGCACCGGCGACACTCCCGGAGAGAAATGGGGCGCCGAGACCACGCCGCTCAAGGTCGGCGACACCGTCTATCTGTGCACCGCCCGCAACATCCTGATCGCCTTGGACGCCCGCACCGGCGCCGAGCGCTGGCGCTACGACCCGCAGGTTTCCGACGAATGGATCCCCTACACCGCCGCCTGCCGCGGGGTGGCCTATTTCGACAGCGCGGCGGCCGCTGCGACGCCGGCTCCGCTTTCTGCGTCGACTGCGCCTCCGGCGGCCGCGGCGGCGACGCCCGCGCGTCCCGTGCAGCCGGCCGCGCCGGCGCGACCGGGCGTGACGGCCGCCGCCCCGGCGGCCTCGCCCGCCGCGGCCTGCGTCACGCGGATCATCGAGGGCACGCTCGACGGCCGCCTGATCGCGGTCGACGCCCGCACCGGCCGCCCCTGCGCCGATTTCGGCGTCAATGGCGCGGTCGATATCAAGATCGGCATGGGCGAGATCATCCCGGGCATGGTGTCGATCAC
>JADGMZ010000362.1:0-9590 GCA_015234495.1 Brevundimonas sp.
CGTCGCCGCCCAGGGCGAAGGCCTGGGTCTGGACGCCCTGCTCCGGCTGCAGCGGAGGCGCAGCGGCCGGCGTCGGCGCCGGACGCGGGCCCGCGGCGGGAGCTCCTGGCTGACCTGTGCGCTTGCCGAACACCCGTCAGGTCTTCTTCTTGAACAGGCCGGCGAGCATCGACTTCGCGTCGCCCTTGCCGCCCTTGCCCTTCGGACCGGCCAGCGCCGGGAGTTCGCGGCGCGAGACGATCTGGGCCAGCATCTGGAAGGCGTCGGCGGCCTTGGACTTGGCCCCGGCGTCGAGGATCATCTGACCGTTGTTGGCGGCCGCGCCGAACACCTTGGGATCGAACGGAATGATCAGGCTGGGGTGAACGCCCAGGGCGGCCCCGAAGTCCTTGGCGGGAATCTCGGGACGGCCCGGGACCCCGACCTGGTTGAGCACCAGCCGCGGCGGCGCATCGTTGGGTCGGCCCTGACGGATCAGGTCGATCATGTTCTTGGCGTTGCGTAGGCTGGCCAAGTCGGGCGTGGCCACGACCACCACCTCGTCGGCGGCGATCAGGGTGCGGCGCATCCAGCCCGACCACAGGTGCGGCAGGTCGAGCACCACGAAGGGCGCGGTCGAGCGGATCTGGGTCGTGACCTCCTCGAAGGCCTCGGGCGAGATGTCCCAGTCGGCGTCCAGGGTGGCCGGAGCGGCGAACAGGCTCAGCTTGTCGGTGCAGCGGACCATCATCCGGTCCAGCAGCACGGGGTCGAGACGGTCCGGCTGGCTGAGGGCGTCGGCGACACCGTTCAGCGGGTCCTGGTTGAAGTCGAGCCCGGCCGTGCCGAACGGCAGGTCGTAGTCGACGATCACCGTATTGGCCCCGATCCGCTCGCTCATCGCATAGGCGGTATTGTGGGCGACCGAGCTGGACCCCGATCCGCCGCGGGCCCCGACGAAGGCGATGGACCGCCCGACGAAGGGCTGGGCCGGGTCGTTGAACAGGCCGCCGATGGCCGCGATCAGTTGCAGGGGCTGCAGCGGGGCGACCAGATATTCGCTGACGCCGCGGCGCATCAGTTCGCGGAACAGGAGAATGTCGTTGGTGGCGCCGATGACGACCACCTTGGTGCCGGCGTCGCAGACCTCGGCCAGCTGGTCGACCTCCCACAGCAGGGTCTGCGGGTCCTTCAGGCATTCGACGATGATCAGCGGCGGCGTGGGTTCATGCTGATAGGCCTCGACCGCCGCGGCGACGCCGCCGACCCGGATCTGGGTGGTGGCGCGCGACAGGCGACGGTCCTGCCCGGCGCGCTCGGCCGCGGCCAGGGTGTCCTGGCGTTCGGCGAAGACGTGGATGGCGATGCGCGGGACGGAGACCTCGGGTCCGCCGCCGCCCAGGGCCGGCGGCGAGAAGGCGGCGGAGGCCCCGGCGACCAGGTCGCCCACGGGATTGAAGCCGCCGACGGCCGGCACATGGCTTTCGGGCGGGGCCTGGTGGACCGGCGTCGGCGCCGGCGCGGCGGCCGGCGCGGTGAACTGCAGCGACGATCGCGCCTCGTCCGGCTGCGCCGAGCCCCCCGGATGCGGGGCGTAGGCGTCGCCCGGATCAACGGGGGCGAGGGCGGCCGGACCTTGGCCGGAGGCGACATAGCCCATGTCGAGATCGAACTCGTCCTCGAAATCGTCGACGGGGCGGGGGAAGGCGTTGCTCATGATCAGCCTATTCCACAGCCTGGGCGATCCGGCCCTCGACCAGCGGTTCCTGCGGCGCCGAGGTGACTTCGCCTTTGCGGTAGTTGTCGAACACGACCGCGGCCCGGCCCGAGTCCGCGGGGCTGGTCGGACGATGGCCGACGATGTCGCGGGGGTCGGCGATCTGGGCGGCGAGATTGGCGTTGATGGCGCAGCCCAGCCCCAGCGAGGATTCGTTGGAGTAGCGATTGCCCATCGCCCGCGGTTCGGCGGCGCAGTTCGGAATGGCGGCGCGGACCGTCTCGAAACCGGCGAGGACGGGCGCGCGGGGGTCCGGGGCGGCGTAGGAGGCGACCACGATCCGGTCGGCCGGCAGGCCGGCGGCCTGCAGGGCGGACCGCACGGCCCAGGTCTGGCGGGCGGCGGCGGGATCTTCGCCCGACGGACCCTCGATCCGGACCTCGCCCACGCCCGTGGCCATGTAGCGGTCGGCGAGGTCATTGATGGCCGCCTGCTGGTTGGCGGACAGGCCTTCGTCGTGCACGGCGAGGGCGATACGGTCGAGGCCGGGCTCGACCCGCATCGAGTACCGCGCCAGCGGCGTGACCGGATAATCGACGCCGGTGGAGCCGCAGGCGGCGAGAACGGAGGTCGCGGCGACGGCCAGGAGAAGGGCGCGCATCTTCGGGGTCCTCATTCGATCACATAGCCCACGGGGCCGGTCCAGCCGGGGGCGGCCGCGTCCCCGGCGCTGGAGCGGCCGTAGTGCTGGTTCAGCTGTCCGAACAGGATGGTCTGGGCGTCGTTGGCGATGCGCAGGCCGTCGGCCGGGGTCTGCAGCGTTCCGGCTGACACCGGCGAAACGATGAATGCCTCGATAATAATGACCAGTTCAGTCTCGCCCGACAGATAGTCGCGCGAGCGGAAAAGGGAGCCCAGAACCGGCAGGTCGCCGATGCCCGGGAGCTGGTCGATGTTCTGGCGGGTGTCCTCTCGCAACAGACCTGCGATCATCAGCGAACCGCCTGAAGGCAGCTCGACGGTATTCGAAGCGCGCCGCACGCTCAGCCCGGGGATCACCAGGGAAGAGCCCGTGGCCCCGCCGAGTGTGAAGGCCCCCAGGGAGGTCAGTTCCGAGACCTCGGTGGAGAGTTGCAGCGAGATCCGCCCGGGCGACAGCACGATCGGACGGACAGCGAGGCGGACGCCGTAGGGTTTGAACTCGATCGTCACCTTGGTGCTGCTGCCGTCGACCTCCTGGCCGACCGGCACGGGAAACTCGCCGCCCGCCAGAAACTCCGCATTCTCGCCGTTGGCGGTGGTGATATTCGGCTCAGCCATTATGCGAACCAGTCCTGCCCGCTCAAACGCCTCGAGACAGGCGCTGGCATTGGTGCCAGTGATGGTGGACCAAGCCGACGAAACCACGCTCGTCAGGGCGTTGGTCAGCGAAGACGAAGAGCCACTTGAGGTGCTCGCGTTGCGCGCTATCTCCGCCAGGCTGGTCCCTGGCACCAGCACGGTATTCCCGTTCACGTCGACGATCGGCACGGTCGTGGGGAAATTCCCCTCCCATCCAACGGTGTTGCTGGTGGAGTTGCTCGTGCCTGCGGTGACCCCGCTCTGCGCGGTGGTATTGGCGGAGTTGCTGTAATTGGTTGTCCGGGCAGCGTTCTGACCAACACAAATGCCACCTCCGCCCATCTGCGACCCATTTATCCCGTAGGTCGTGGCGAAGCCGCCGCTGGTGTATTGGGTGCCAGCGTTCATGATCGCGTCTGTCGACAAGCCGAGTTGCTTGATCGCGCTGCGCTGCACCTCGATGACCCGAGCCTTCACCATAATCTGGTCCGAGCCCTCGATGGTCATCATGTTGATGACCTTTTCGGGCGCGGAGACGAAGGCGCGGGCGACCTGGCTGGCCCGGTCGGCCTCGCCGGGGCTGAAGACCGTCCCCGTCAGGATGACGCTGTCGTTGACCGCCTCGGCGTGGACATTGGCGCCCGGCATGACCCGGCTGAGGGTGTCCTGCAGGGCCGAGACCCCGGCGTCGACGCGGATGCGCAGCGACAGGATGGTGCGGCCGGCGTTGTCCAGAACGACCGCGTCGGTCTCACCCGGGGCCAGGCCGATGATGGTGATGCGGCGCGGCGAGTGCAGCATGGCCTCGGCGACCAGCGGGTTCGGCACGATCACGTCGCGGGCGTCGGCGGGGAGGTCCACCGCCATGGACGAGCCGCGCGGCAGGCTGATCAGTTGCGACTGGGCTCCCATCGACACCGCCGCGCGGGTCTGGGCGTCGGCCGGAGCGGCCGGCGGCAGGGCGACGACGAGCAGGCTCGCCACGGCGACGCCGGCGAGGCGCATCAGCGGACGCTTCATTGGACCACCACCACTTCAGGCGCGCCGCCGCGGTAGACGCGGACCGCGGAGGATTGACGGGGCCCGGCCGAGACGCGGCCGGAGGGACCGCCGGTGTCGGCGTACGAGCGCAGGATCAGGCTCAGCTCGCCCTCGGACTTGGCCAGGGCGAGGGCTTCGGCGTCGCGCGGTCCGACCTCGAGGGTGGCGGTCGCGCCGATCACCGTCTGCGCGTCATCGCCCGCGCGGGTCGACTGGTCGATGGCCAGGACCTTGATGTTCTGCATCACCGTCGCCGAGGTGAATTTGGAGCGATCGCCCTCGGACGCGCCGAGGTTGGCCAGGGTCGTCTCGCGGGTCAGCACCACGTCGACGCGGTCGCCCGGGAGGATGAAGCCGCCGGCGGCGGTCTCGACCGTGACGCGGATGGCCATGGCGCGCATGCCGGGCTCCAGGTAGGCGGCCATATAGCCGCTGTCGCCGGCGCGAACGATCTTGCGCAGGATGATCGGCTCGCCCGCGAAGATCGGCTCGCGCACCACCGAGCCGACGTAGTCGGCCTTGGCGCCGCCCGTGGCGAGGTTGGTGGCGACGCGGGTGACGGCGGCCACGGCGCCCTCGGGCTTGGCCTTGTCGGCCCCTTCATCCGCGGGCTCGCCCGCGGCCGGGATCGGCGTCGAACCGTCGGTGATATAGGCCGAGGCGACCTGATCGACCGGCCAGTCCTTCCAGTCCAGGTCGGACTCTTCCAGGCGGCGGCCCGCCTGGAGATCCTGGGCGGCGACAAGCACCCTGGCCATCGGCCGGGCCTCGACCGCAGCGGCGACGGCGGTGGCCGCGGGTTCCCTGGATGGCGATCCCATGGCGCGCACGACCAGGGCCAGCCCGATGGCGGCGACGGCGGCGACGCAGATCACGATGATACGTGCAGGCTTCATCGACTGTCTCCGGCAGGGCCGGCCGGACCCGTGCATCGGTCCTCTGGCCCCCTGCCGTTAACGAACATGGAGGGCGCGGGTTAACGTGGGCCTAAGTGCGGACGACCGGTGTTCGAGGGCGCTTCTCAGGCGAGGAAAGCGGCCATCAGCGGCGAGGCCGGCCAGGCGACCAGGACGCCGCCGGCGATGGCGACGCCGTAGGGAATGTGCCCCTTGGGTTCCATCAGCTGGACCAGCCATCCCGGCCCCGCTCCGACCCACGGCTGCAACCAGGCGCGGCTGAGCAGCAGGGCGAGGGAGAAGACTCCCCCGATCACCGCCGTCGCGAGGACGAAGACGCCGGAGCCGGTGAGGCCCAGCCACAGGCAGGCCGCGGCCATCAGCTTGACGTCGCCGCCGCCCAGCAGGTTCATCGCGAACAGCCCCATGCCGATCAGCAGGGCCGCAACCCCGATCCCGACATGCAGGCCGATCGCCGCCGGCGCGAGTCCGATGACAAGGGCGGCGGGGAAGAAGCCGAGGATCAGCAGACCGGAGATCCAGTTGGGGATCTTCATCGTGGTCAGGTCCTTGAGCCCGGCCACGATGACCAGGGCGGGCAGGATGGCGAGCAGGGCGAGGCGGACGGCTTCCATGGCCCCAGCCTGCCTGACCGATCTTTAAGGCGGCGTTTCCGCCGCCCGCAAAGCAAAGGGCCGGAGCGTTTCCGCTCCGGCCCCCGCTTAGTTCAAGATGCCGCCAGGGCCTATTCCATGGCCGCCGCGACTTCGTCGAACCGGGCCGAGATGTTGGTGCCCAGCGCGGTGACGGCGGCGATGATGACGACGGCGATGAGGGCCGCGATCAGGCCGTACTCGATGGCCGTGGCGCCCGACTCATCGGACATGAACTTCGAAACGAACTTCTTCATGATCATAGTTCCCTTTTGCAGAAGAGGAAGCGAGCTACTGACGACGGGGGGAGCCGGTAGCCCGCTTGACCCCCAAAACGCAGGGTGGTTATCGCGCACATGGGTTAAGGGGGGGTCGCCGGGCGTGGTTACCGGAAGATTTACTGTATCCCCGCCAAAAACAGGACGTCTGACTGCTCCCTTTTCCGGGCGGCGTTTCCTTGCGCCGCGGGTATTCGACGCGCCGTTTCAAACTTTGTTGAGGTTTCGAGGTCAGGTTCGCCTTCACGCTCTCGCGCGCGCTCGCTCTATGGACACCGTCGCCATGACCCGCACCCACCGCCTGCTCCTCGCCCTGGGCGCCGCCGCCCTTCTCGCCGGGCCCGGCCTCGCCGTCGCCCAGTCGGCCCGCATCAGCGTCGAGATCGACCAGGCCCAGCGCGTTCAGCTGAGCGGCCCCGCCGGCTCGGTCATCGTCGGCAATCCCGAGATCGCCGACGTCACCGTGGTCGACGCCAACACCCTCTACATTACCGGCAAGGGCTATGGCGTCACCGAGGTCGTCGCGGTCGATCCCATCGGCCGCGCCGTATTCCAGAGCCAGGTGGTCGTCACCGCCGGCGACGGTTCCGGCCGGGTCCGTGTGTGGCGCGGCGCCCAGGCCACCGAAATGGCCTGCGCCAATTCCTGCTCGCCCTCGGTGCGCGGAACAAGCGGCCCCGCCGCCGCCGCGGGGCAGTAAGCCGCCGTGATCCGCCGCCCCTGGAGCGACCGGGGCCGCCCCTCGCGCGGCAGCCTGCTGCGCAACCGCGACGGGTCGGCCGCCGTCGAGTTCGCTCTGGTGGCCCTCCCTTTCTGCTTCATGATCTTCGCCATCCTTGAGGTGGCGCTGATCTTCACCCTGGATTCGGTGCTCGAGAACGCGGCCATCTCCACCGGCCGGCTGGTGCGCACCGGCCAGGCCAGCGCCCAGGGCATGACGGCGGCCGAGTTCAAGACCCAGCTGTGCAGCCGGATGAGCATCTTCTCGGGCGACTGCGAGTCGAGGGCGACCATCGACGTTCGCGAGATTCCGCAGTTCAACACCGCGCCCCCGGATCCGCTGGCGGGAGAGGGCTTCGATCCGAGCGGGCTGACCTACACCAATGGCCAGCCGGGCAGCCTGATGGTGGTCCGGGTGTGGTACGAGCACCCGCTGCTGACCACCTTCCTGTCCCAGGGGCTGTCCGACGTGGGCGACCGCACGGCGATGCTGACCGCCACGACCGCCTTCCGCAACGAGCCCGCAGGAGGGGGGACGCCCCCGGCGACGCCATGAAGAAGCTCAGCCTGATCAGACGATGGACCGGGGACGAGCGCGGGGTGTCGGCGGTCGAATTCGCCATGCTGGCGCCTATCCTGATCGCCTTCTACATGGGCATGACCGAGTTCTGCCAGGGCTTCATGGCCCAGAAGCGGATGGGTCATGTCTCGGCCACGGTGGCCGACCTCGTGGCCCAGGACGAGAAGGTCAGCGCGGCGACCATAGATGACCTCTTCGAGATCGGCGGGCTGATCATGAGCCCCTTCTCAACCACCACCCTGCACCAGCGGGTGTCGAGCGTCACCCGAACCGGCGGCGTGGACATGGTCGACTGGAGCCGGGGGGACGGCATGACCGCCCGGGCCAAGGACTCGACCATGACCCTGCCCGCGGACCTGGTCGAAGAGGGTCAGAGCGTGATCGTGGCGGAGGTCTCCTATGACTATGACTCGGCCGCCGACTATCTGATGCCGGGGCTGACCCGGTTCTCGCACACCTACTATCTGCGGCCGCGGAAGTCGGACAAGACCACCTGCAGCGACTGCTAGGGTCCGGTCAGCGCCTGGCGCAGGGCGAGGAGCTTGACCTCCGTTTCGGCCAGTTCGGAGGCCGGGTCGCTGTCGGCGACGATGCCGGCGCCGGCCAGGGTGCGGAAGCGCCAGCGCCCCTCTGATCGCTCGAAGGCGGCGGTGCGGATCAGCACGGAGGCGGTCAGGGCGCCGTCGTCGCCGACATGGAACAGGCTGCCGCACCACGGCCCGCGCGGCGGCTCGTGGGCGGCGATGACCTTCATGGCCTGGTGCTTGGGCGCCCCGGTGATCGAGCCTGGCGGGAAGGCGGCCGCCAGCAGGTCGGCGACGCCGGTCTGCAGGCGGCCGGTTCCGGTGACGGTCGAGACGAGGTGATGAACGGTCGGGTGGCTCTCGATCTCGAACAGTCGCCCGGCCGCGACCGTGCCCGGCTCGGCGATGCGGGACAGGTCGTTGCGCATCAGGTCGACGATCATCAGATTCTCGGCGCGGTCCTTGGCGCTGGCCGAGAGCTCGGCGGCGAGGGCGGCGTCGCGGACGGGGTCGGGATCGCGGGGACGGGTGCCCTTGATCGGGCGGGTCTCGATGCGCCGGGAGGCGGGGTCGAAGGTGAGGAACAGCTCGGGCGAGTTGGAGACCAGGGCGCGGTCGCCGAGACGCCAGAAGGCCCCGTAGGCGGCGGCCCGGCGGGAGAGGCGCAGCAGGACGTCGAACGGATCGGCGCCGGGGTGAAGCTCCCCGGTCCAGGCGCGGGCGATGTTGGCCTGGAACAGTTCGCCGGCGGCGATGCGGGCGACCACGTCGGCGACGGCGGCGAGGTAGGATTCGGCGGGCGCCTCGGGCTGCATGGCGCGGGCGGGCGGCGGCGGGGCGCTGATATCAGCGGCGGCGGAGAGCCAGGCCTCGGCCCGGTCGCAGGCCCGCCGGGCGGCGGCGGCGTCGCCGCCCCGGCCGGTGACGGCGACCGTTCGCCGGCGATGGTCGAAGACCAGCATGGCGGGGTAGCGAGCGAGCATCAGGTCGGGCCAGATTTCAGGCCGCGGGCCGGTGGCGGGGCGGGCGCCGGCGTCATAGGCGTAGAGGCCGACCACCCCGCGCGACAGGGCCGGGTCGCGGAGCAGGTCCAGGCCGCCCTCGCCCCCCGTCCAGTCGGGATCGGCGGCGACGAAGGAGCGGCGGCCGAGCGGGCCTCCGTCCGAGAGCAGGGCCAGGGCGCCGTCGCGGTGGCGCAGGCCGGCGGCGACGGCGAGAGGCTCGCGCCACGGACGCTCGCGGGTCTCGCGCGCCGGAAGGGGCTGGATCACGCCGCCAGCCGGGCGCCGATGCGGTCGCGCACGGCCGCGTCGACGCCGAGCGCCTGTTCGAGGTAACGGTCGATCGAGCCGTGACGGGCGGCGACCTCGTCCAGCGCCGTCTCCAGATAGACCGGCTCCACGCCGAGGAAGGCGACCACGGCGTCATGGGCAGCCGGGCGGCCGGTCATGGCCTCGAGCTGGCGGGCGACCGCGGGGGCGCGGCCGGCGAGGTCGACGGCGGCGTTGGTCAGCAGATAGTCCTCGATCATGTCGTCGCGGTGGACGCCGAGCAGGTGGTGGGTCAGGGCGGCGAGCAGGCCAGTGCGGTCCTTGCCGGCGGCGCAGTGGATCAGCACGGGGCCGTCGGACCCGGCCAGGGCGCGGAAATAGCGGCCGAACAGGTCGAGGTGGGCGGGTTCGAACGGCAGTTCCCGATAGGTGTCGGTCATGAAGCGGCGGCCGGCGTCCACGGTCAGGTCGGCGGTTTTCAGGAAGGTGATGTGCGGGGCCTCGCCGCCGTCGTCATGGAGGCTCTCGATGACCCGGCCGGAGAAGCCGGGCGGGCGGCGCGAGGGCTGGTCGCGGCGTTCGCCGGGCCG
>JADGMZ010000362.1:9600-10932 GCA_015234495.1 Brevundimonas sp.
GGTCGACCACGGCCGCGAGGCCGAGCGCCGCCAGGCGTTCGAGGTCGGCGTCGGAAGCGCGAGCGTGGTGGGCCGAACGGAACAGCCGGCCGCCGGCGATGCGGCGGCCGGCGGCCGAGGCGTAGTCGCCGTAGTCGCGGAAATTGTCGAGGGCGTCGAAGCGCTGGATGCGGCCGGTCATGCGGCCCTCTCTAGCTCACGTCCGCGACGCTTCCCACCGTCCCGCTCAGCCCTTTGCGCCGCCCGGGCCGACAAGGCCCTGCATGGCGTCGAGATAGGCGACGAAGGCCTGGCGTCCGGCGGCGGTCATGCTGGCCTCGGTCAGGGGCTTGCGGCCCTCGAAGCGTTTGGTCACGGCGACGAAGCCCGCGTCCTCAAGCTTTCTCAGGTGGACCGAGAGATTGCCGTCCGTGGTCTGGAGGCGAGCCTTGAGGGTGTTGAAGTCGGCGCTCTCCACCCCCGAGAGGACGGCCATGATGCCGAGCCGGACGCGGCCGTGGATGACCTCGTCGAGGCGGTTGATGTCGAAATCGTCGGCCACGCTCAGCCCCTCGCCGCCCGCATCATCAGGAAGCCCGGCAGGCCCATCAGCAGGAACAGGGCGGCGGCGTAGGCCAGATACTGTTCGGCCTGACCGACCAGCAGGGCGAGCAGGGGCGCCGCGGCGAAGGAGGCGATGGCGAGGGCCCACAAGGCCTTCGAACGCTGCATGGCGGCGGTGACGGCCCAGCCGCTGCCGTAGAAGACCATGATCATCGACGGCATCAGGGCGAGAACGACCAAGGCCGCCTCCCCACCCATCCGCCAGGACAGGGCGAACATGGAGACGGCCAGGGCGAAGATGCCCCAGCCGACCGAGGCCCAGGCTGTGCCGGACGCGAGGTTGGCGGAGGTGACGACGCCACGGTTCTGCTTGAGCCGGGTCAGGACGGTCACGAGGAGGAGGAAGAACAGGAGCGTGGCCGCCAGCCAGATATAGTTGATGGCGTCCCCGCCGAGCTCGACCAGTCCGCTGGCCACGGCCCAGTGGCCGACACTGCCGGCGCCATAGATCAGGCCGGCCCCGAACAGGATGGAGGCGCCCTGCATCGGCGCCTGACGCCCTTCCTCGGCGACGCGGCGCATCCAGGCGATGTCGGCGGCGGGGTCTTCGATCTTCTCGGTCATCATCGGCGTGGTCCCTGTCAGCAGCGGCCCGCGAACGGCCGCCGGTTCAATATGCCGGGAATATGCACCAAGCACTTTGCGTTGTAAAGTGCATTGTGAGAGCTGTTGGAGGTGGGGAGGGTGCGGGACAGCCGGGCTCGCCCGGTTGTGGGTGTGTGTACCGTT
>JADGMZ010000363.1 GCA_015234495.1 Brevundimonas sp.
GGTCAGCCGGCGGACGGCCTCGGCCCTGGCGTCGATCTCGGGGCGGGGGGTCGAGCTGGCGGCCATGGCCACGCCGATCGCGGCCAGCGCGGCCGGGACCGCGGCGGCGATCCGGCGTCCCTGCTTCAGCACTGCGGTCCCGTCGATCCTGACCAAGTCCAGCTCCCAGCTCCGGCTTTCGCGCCGGAGACGCTCCGGCTACCCGCCAAGCACGGCGGTTTTCAGGCGGAAAATCGCCGCCCGGTCAAGGTTCCTCGCCTGCCGGGCGGCGTCCGCAACCCGGATGGAGTCAGGCGTCCGCGACGGCCCCGCCAGCGGGCGGGACGCACGGCGGAGAACGCCGCGCTTGCCGGAACGCAAGTCTGGCCAATACGTTGCCGGTGTTCGCGTACGCGCGACGGGGGATCAGATTGGGCGTACTCGCGGTATTTGAGCGGATTCTGGACGTCGACGCTGGCGTGACGCGGCTGGCGCGCGTGCGCCCGCGCGCGTGGTGGGCCTCGGTGCTCATCGGCCTCGCCGCCGCCGGGGCCATGCTGCTGATCCGCATGGCGCTGTCAGCCTTCTACGCAGACGTCACCGGCTTCATGATCCTGCTTCCGGCGGTCATCGTCGCCGCCCTGGCGGGCGGGCGGACGGCGGGACTGACCGCCCTGGCGGCCTGTCTGTTCGGCGGCTGGCTCGTGGTGGGCTGGGGCGCCGTCGGCGTCGGCGTGTCCGACCGCATGGGCGTGATCGCGACCAGCAATATCGTGGTGGTCGGCCTGTTCGCCACCATCGTCGCCGCCGCCCTGCGCAAGAACCTCGGCCGGCTGGACGCCTCCATCGACGCCCTGCGCCTGTCGGCCGACCAGGTCAGCGACAGCGAACGCCGCCTGCAGCTGATCAGCGAGCAGGCCCCGGTCATGCTGTGGATGAGCGACGAGGAGGGGCGATGCGTCCACCTGAACCAGGCGCTCAGACAGTTCTGGGGCGTGACCGACCAGACGGGACCGGTCGACTTCACCGGTTTCGTGCACGAGGAGGATCGGGCGCGGGTCACCGCCGTCACCCTCGATGCGGTGAAACGCAGCGCGCCGTTCGAGGTCGAGGCCCGCTTCCGGCGCGCCGACGGCGTCTGGCGGATGCTGCACACCGAGGCCCGGCCGCGGCTCGATGCCGACGGTCGCTTCCGGGGCATGATCGGCGTCAATGTCGACGTCACCGACGCCCGCAAGGCGGAGGCCGCCCTGCTGGAGCGCGAAGCCCAGTTGCAGGCCATGGTCGACCAGGCCTCGGCGGGCATCGCCCGCGTCGGGCTGGACGGCGCGATCCTCAGCGCCAACGCCCGCTACGCCGAGATCGCCGGGATCCCGCAGGACCGGATCGTCGGCCTGAGCACCGAGGCGGTCAGCCATCCGGACGACGTCGAGCCGACGCGCCGCGCCCTGGCCCAGGCGCTCGAGGAGGGCGGGGCCCAGCTGGAGAAGCGCTACATCCGCCCGGACGGCTCCATGGTCTGGGTGATCATCAGCCTGCGGGCGCTGACCGGCCCCGGCGGCGCGGTGGAAGGCTATATCGCCGTGGTGGTCGACATCTCGGGCGCCAAGGCCGCCGAGGCCGCGCTGCGCGAGAGCGAGGCCCGCTTCCGGCTGATGGCGGACACCGCCCCCGCGCCGGTCTGGCTGACCAACGCCGAGGACGAAGTCGAGTTCGTCAACGCCGCCCTCGTCGACTTTCATGGCGGGCCGGCGGAGACCAGCATCGGCCATATCTGGCGGGACGCGGTCCATCCCGACGACCGCGGCATGGTCGAGGCCGCCCAGGCCGAGGGCCGCCCGCAGCACCGCCCCTACGGCTTCGAGGCGCGCTTCCGCCGCAAGGACGGCGCCTGGCGATGGATGCGGATCGCGGTCAATCCGCGCTTCGACGCCGACGGGGTCTTCAAGGGCTATGTCGGCATGTCGTTCGACGTCACCGACACCCGCGAGGCGATCGAGGCCATGGCCCGCCAGGAGCGTCGCCAGTCCTTCCTGCTCGGCCTCGCCGACGCGCTGCGCGACCTGACCTCCTCGGAGGACATCATGGCCGAGGTCGAGCGGGCCCTGGGCTCCGAGCTGAAGGTCCAGCGCGTCGGCTACGGCGAGGTCGACCAGGAGCGGGGCCAGCTCGCCATGAGCCGCGACTGGACCGCAGACGTGGTCAGCGCCCATGGCCAGTTCGCGCTGGACGCCTTCGGCGTCGGCCTGATCACCGACCTCGCGGCCGGCCACGTCATCCGCATCCCCGATGTCCGCAAGGATTCCCGCACCAAGGGCGCGCTGGAGATCTTCGAGCGGCTGCAGACCCGGTCCCTGATCCGGGCGCCCCTGATCCGCAGCGGACGCCTGCGCGCCTTCCTGTACGCCCACGACTCGAGCGTCCGGCAGTGGACCGACGAGGAGGTCGAACTGCTGCAGGAGGTCGCGGCCCGCACCTGGACCGAAATCGAGCGCACCCGCGCCGAGGCCGAACTGCGGGAGAGCGAGGAGCGTTTCCGCGCCATCGCCGACACCGCCCCGGTTCTGATCTGGGTGACGCACCAAGACCGCATCCGCGCCTTCGTCAACCAGGCCTATGTGGCCTACAGCGGCGGCACCTATGACGAGGCGCGCCTGATGGACTGGCGCACCATCATCCATCCCGACGACCAGCAGCGCATCCTGGATGAGTCGGCGGCCGGCGAGGCCTCGGGACAGCCGTTCTCGATGGAGGCCCGCTACCGGCGACCGGACGGGGAGTACCGCTGGCTCAAGTCCATCTCGCGCCCGCGTTTCGGGGCTCAGGACGAGATCATCGGCTTCGTCGGGGTGGCCTTCGACGTCACCGAGGCCAAACGGGCCGAGAACGACCTGAAGCGCATCAACGAGCTGCTCGAGGAACGGGTCGGCGAGGCGCTGGCGGAAAAGGCCAAGGCGGAAGCCGACCTGATGCACGCCCAGAGAATGGAGGCGGTCGGACGGCTGACCGGCGGCGTGGCCCACGACTTCAACAACCTGCTGACCGTGGTGATCGGCGCCCTCGACATGATGCTGCGGTCGCCGGACGACGCGGCGCGCCAGAAGAAGATGGGCGAGGCCGCCCTGGCCGCGGCGCGGCGCGGCGAGCGGCTGACCCACCAGCTGCTGGCCTTCTCCCGGCGCCAGGCCCTGCGCCCGGAGGCCACCGACCTGAACGCCCTGATTCGCGAAAGCGAACCCCTGCTGCGTCGCGCGCTGGGCGAGGCGATCGACTTCAGGCTGAAACTGCGGCGCGGCGGCGCCCGGGTCAGCGTCGACCCCGCCCAGTTCGAGGCCGCCCTGCTCAATCTGGTGGTCAACGCCCGCGACGCCCTGGGCGACAGCGGCCGGGTCAGCGTCCAGACCCTCACCTGTCCGGTCGCGGCGGGGGAGGTCGCCGAACTGGCGCCGGGCGACTACATCTGCATCACCGTCTCCGACAACGGCAGCGGCATGAGCCAGGACGTGATGGAGCGGGTGTTCGAGCCCTTCTACACGACCAAGCCGGTCGGCAAGGGCACGGGACTGGGCCTGAGCCAGGTCTATGGCTTCGCCCGCCAGAGCGGCGGCAGCGTGCGGCTGACGTCGAAGCCGGGCAAGGGGACGGAGGTCCGCCTGTATCTGCCGCCGTTGAAAGCGACGGAGGCGACCGAGCCGGGCGCCTCGGCGTCGGAGATCCGGGCCATGGCCGCGGGACGCCGCCTGCTGCTGGTCGAGGATGACGTCGGGGTCGCCGCCGTGGCACAGGAACTGCTCGAGGCCCTCGGCCTTGAAGTGCGCGTCGCCGAGAACGCGCCCCAGGCCCTGGAACGGCTCAACGCCGAGCGCTTCGACATCATGTTGACCGACGTCGTCATGCCCGGCGGAATGACCGGCATCGAACTGGCGCGGACGAGCGCCCGCGCCTGGCCGGATATGAGGATCATCCTCACCTCGGGCTATGCCGGCGAGGACGTGGACGCGGCCCTGTCGGACGCGCCCTGGCCGCTGGTGCGCAAACCCTACACCAGCGAGCAGCTGGCCGCCGTGCTCGGCGACGGCCCGTCCGGCTGAAGTCTAGCGCTGACGCGCCTTGCGGGCGGCGTAGCGGGCGTCGCGAGCGGCCTTCTGTTCTTCCTTTGAGAGCTGCTTGCGCTCCTTGCGGGCGGCGCGCTTCTCGGCCTCGATCGCCTCCTGGGCGGCGTGGTCGGCGGCCAGGCGGGCGGCTTCCTTCTCGGCCTTCTCGCGCCGGGCTTCCGCCTTGGCCAGCTCATGCTGCTGACGCACGGCCTCCTTCTCGGCCGCACGCTTTTCGGCCAGCCGGTCGAACTCGGGGTCGGGCGCGGCGGGCTTCGGCTTGAAGCGGGCGAGCAACGCCTTCTTGGCTTCCTGCTGGGCGGAAAGGCGATCGGTGAAGGCGGTCTGTTTGAGGTCTCTCATGCGAGCGGTGTCGATGTCCTTGACTGAATGTCGGGGTGCGCGAAATCGCCGGCGAGCAATGCTCAGCCGACGCCGGGTGGCCTAAGCCCATATGAGGGCGAAAATCAAGCTTGCGACCCCGGCGGGGCCGGCAAGCGATGATTTGGGTCGGCGCCTGTGTCAGCGAGGCTTCTCGGCCTGGCCGACCGCCGCGCCCGCGGCGCCGCCCACGGCGGCCCCGACCGGACCCGCGATGACAGCCCCGGCGACCGCCCCGGTGGCGGCCTTCTGTTCGATGGTCTGACCGCAGGCGGCGAGGCCCGCGACCGCGAGCGTCGAAGCGAGCAGCAGAAGGGTGCGTTTCATGAGGGGCTCCTGTGATGTGAGGCGAAAACGCGACCACGGCGCAGGCGTTCCTCGCGCAATGACTTGAAGACTATGGAAGCCTTCCGATCTTTCCTGAGACAACAGGTCGCGGTCCCGTCAATCGTCTTGAGCCGTCGGAGGCCTGTTCACGGTAGTCCACAGATTTTCCGGTACAGTATCGAATACTCCGACTAGGCGAATTTACCGCGCCGGCTTGCTTGCGGACTCGGGAATACCACCCCCCTGCCCGTGACTGCTGGCCGCAGGGCGAATCTTGCGAATCAACCACATTCCCGCCATAAACGGCTGGCTTAAGGCGCCTCCCCGACGGCAGGCCTGTTCGCCGACCGTCGATCTGCTTCAGCCGGGCCGCGACCGTTTCGTCGCCCCGGCCCGCGAGACTACCCGGGGGCGGCGCTGCGCCCTGCTGAACAGGACCGAGCCCTTGCCCAAGCCCTCGCATTCGCGTGCGATCTCTCCTGCCGACCGCAAGGCCAAGATTCGGCCCGGCGCGGCGGCGGCGACGTTCGGCGCGATGGTGGGGCTGGCGATCGGCTGCGCCTATCTGGGCGGCGCTGCGGCCAAGGCGACGACCGTGCGCGCCCAGGCCGAGCGGATCGATTACGCCGCCGCCGCCGGCTTCACCGAAGAGGCGCTGGCGGTCGCCGCCGGCGGACTGGACGAGAGCGCCCTGGCCATCGCCCGGCGTCATGACCCCTACACCGTGGCCGGCTCGGCCCAGCGCGACCGGCAGGCCGAACTGCTCACCGCCCGCCTCGAACAGCTGCGCGCCCGCCCGGGCGCCGACGGCCTGCGCCGCGTCAGCCTGACCAGCCCGCTGGCCGCCCAGCCCTTCCATCTCGGCGGCGCGCTCGAGGCCTCGCGCGACCTCGAATGCCTGACCCAGGCGGCCTATTACGAAGCCCGCGGCGAGGGTCGCGACGGCATGAAGGCCGTGGTTCAGGTGGTGCTGAACCGCGTCCGCCACCGCGCCTTCCCCAACAGCGTCTGCGGCGTCGTCTTCCAGGGCGCCGGCCGCAGCACCGGCTGCCAGTTCAGCTTCACCTGCAACGGTTCGATGCGCGGCCGCGTCAACCGCGCCGCCTGGAACCGGGCACGCGACATCGCCTCCAGCGCCCTGTCGGGCAGCGTCGACGCCCGCGTCGGCAACGCCACCCATTTCCACACCACCGGCGTCTCGCCGCGCTGGCGTCATTCGCTGGTCCGCGTCAGCCAGGTCGGCGATCACCTGTTCTACCGCTTCGGCGGTCGTTCCGGCTCGGGCGCCGCCTTCTCCTATGCGGCCCGCCCGTCGACCGAGGCCGATGCGCCGCGTCTGGTCCAGGCCAGCCTCGACCCCAGCGGCGCCGTCCGCGAGGCCGGGGCCATCGCCTACAACCTGCTGCTGGCCCAGGAAGGCCGCGCGCCGGCTTCCGCCCCTGCGCCGGCGGAGCCCGCCCCGGCCGCGGCCCCGACCGCGCCGCAGCAGCCGGCCGCGGCGCCGGCGCCCGCCGTCAAGGTCGCGCCTGCGCCGACCGAGACCGCCTCCGTCCCCGCGCCGGGCGCCGCCGCGCCGACCGCCTGACCTCAGGCGTCGCGGTCGCCCTTCGACGAGCGGTGCGCGTCGTCGTGGCTGTGCTTCAGGTCGCGCTCGCCGCCGCCGCCCGAGACCTTGCTGTTGCGCGGATTGGTCGGGCCGCCCTCGCGCGGATCCTCGAAGGCCGGCGGCTCCTGCTTCGCATTCTGATGGCTTGAGCCGGGCCCGCCCCAGCGCTTCTCGTCGACGGGTTCGGGGGTATGCTGGTTGTTGCTCAACGGGATCGCTCCTGCACCTGCCAATGGTTCATCGGCCCGCCGCGCAGGTCGCCGAAGGCGGGCGCGGCGCCCGTCCGGCGATCGGCGCCGTCACGCGGCGGCCCGGCCGTATCTCCGCCCATGGCTCAGCGGTCCTGCTGGTAGCCCTGGTGGGTGGTGTTCTGCTTGATGTCGCCGAAGCGGCCCTGCTGGGCGGTGTTGATCCCGGCGTCGCCCGGCTGGCCGTCGTGGATGTCGGTGCGGCTGTCGCGGCGATCGGCCTTGCCGCCGGCCACGTCCGCCTGCTCGCCGGCGAAGTTCCGCTGCTCCTTGGGAATTTTCGGGGCCTTGCTCATCGGTCGCTCCTTGAACTGCGTGTTCAGGAAACGGGACCCGGCGCCGGCTGTTCCTTACCGCCGCGCTTTCACAGGGCGTCGAGGCCGATGTCCAGCGACGGCGCCGAATGGGTCAGGGCCCCCACCGAGATGACGTCCACCCCGGTTTCGGCGATGGCGCGAACCGTCTCCAGCCGCACCCCGCCCGAAGCCTCCAGCACCGGCCGTCCATGCGGAGAGGCCGCGGCGCGGGCGACCGCCTCGCGCAGGTCGTCGAGGCTGAAATTGTCCAGCATGACCACGTCCGGACGCCCCGCCAGCGCCTCGTCCAGCTGATCCAGACCGTCGACCTCGATCTCGACCCGGACCAGATGACCGGCCGTGGCGCGGGCGCGGCGAATGGCCTCGCCGACCCCGCCGCACACCGCCACATGGTTGTCCTTGATCAGGATGGCGTCATCCAGGCCGAAGCGGTGGTTGGTCCCGCCGCCGCAGGCCACGGCGTGCTTCTCCAGCGCGCGCAGGCCCGGCGTGGTCTTGCGGGTGTCGGCGATGCGCGCCCCCGTCCCGGCCGTCGCCTCGACATAGGCCCGGGTCAGGCTGGCCACGCCGCACAGCCGCCCGAGCAGGTTCAGCGCCGTGCGTTCGGCCGCCAGGAAGGCGCGGGCGTCGGCCTCCGCCTCGATCAGGGCGGCGCCGGCCTCGAAGGCCTCGCCGTCCTGCACCTTCACCTCGACCCTCGCCTCGGGGTCCAGGGCCCGCAGCGCCAGCCGCACGCAGTCGACGCCCGCCATCACCCCTGCCTTGCGCGCCGCGAACACGGCCCGCATGCGCGCGCCCTCGGGGATGCAGGCCTGGCTGGTCAGGTCGCCGGCGCGGCCGAGGTCCTCGGCCAGGGCCATCCGCACCACCGGTTCGATCATCAGTTCGGGCAGGCGCCGGATCATCGGGGCTCCGTTCATTCGGCCAAGGCCGGGACGCGCCGGCGCAGGCGGGTGTGCCGCGCCTCGGCGGCGGCGGCCGGAAAGTCGCTGCGATAGTGGCCGCCGCGGCTCTCGCGCCGGGCCAGGGCCGAGTCGACGATCAGCCGCGCCGCCGCCGTCGGCAGGGCCCCCGGCGTCCGGGTCTCCAGCTCGTCCAGCACGCCCAGGGCGCGGGTCAGGCCGGCCGCGCTGCGCACCACCCCGGCCTCGGCGCTCATCGTCCGGCGCAGCCGCATCAGGTCGCCCGGCGACAGGTCCGCGGCGGGAACGGGGACGGTGACCGTCCCGGCGGCGGCCCGCGCCCCGGCGGCGGCCCGACCGGTGCGGCGGCCGAAGGCGGCGGCCTCGAGCAGGGAGTTGGAGGCCAGGCGGTTGGCCCCGTGCACCCCCGTGGCGGCGCATTCGCCGACCGCATACAGGCCCTCCAGGGTGGTGCGGCCGTCCGGGCGGGCGACGACGCCGCCCATGTGATAGTGGGCCGCCGCGGCCACCGGGATCGGCGTCTCGCGCGGGTCCAGACCGGCCCGCATGCAGGCGGCGAAGACGGCCGGAAACTCATGCGGAAAGGCCGCGCCGATGGCCGTCCGGGCGTCGAGGCTGGCCCCGCGCCCGCCGGCCCGCGCCGCGTGCACCGCCCGGGCCACGACGTCGCGCGGCTGCAGGTCGGCCTCTGGCGCCTCGCCCAGCAGGAAACGGCCTTCGCCGTCCACCAGCCGCGCCCCCTCGCCGCGCAGGGCCTCGGTGGCCAGCGGCATGGGATCGAGGCCGACGTCGATGGCCGTGGGGTGGAACTGGACGAACTCGGGATCGAGGATCTCCGCCCCGGCCCGGTGCGCCAGCGCCATCCCCTCGCCCAGCAGCGAGGCGGGCGTGGTGGTCTCGGCGTACAGACCGCCGGCCCCGCCGGTGGCCAGCACCACCGCCGGCGCCAGCACCTCGACCAGACGGCCGTCGCGCTCGATCAGGGCGCCGCGCACCCGGCCGCCTGCGTCCTGGATCAGGCCGCGCAGCCGTCCGTCCTCCCAGATCTCGACATGCGGCGCGGCGCGCGCGGCCGCGACCAGGGCCGAGAGGATCGCCCGCCCCGCCCCGTCCCCGCCGACGCGGGCCACCCGGGCGCGCGAATGCGCCGCCTCCAGGCTGACGGCGAAGCCCCCCGCCGCATCGCGGTCGAAGGGCGCGCCGAGGGCGGCCAGCCACTCGACCGTGGCGCGTCCGTCGGCGGTCAGCAGCTGCGTCGGCTCCCCCTCGACCAGCCCCGCCCCCGCGGCGCGGGTATCGGCCGCGTGCAGCTCGGCCGCGTCGTCCCGCGACAGCGCCGCCGCCACCCCGCCCTGGGCCCAGGCCGAGGAGCAGGCCTGCAGCAGCGGCGCCGGCGTCACCACCAGCGTGCTGCGCGGCGCGGCCTCCAGGGCGGCCGAAAGTCCCGCCAGACCGCCGCCGATGATCAGCGGGCCGTCATGGACGATGCGGCTCAACGGCCGAACTCGAAATAGCTGGAGCCGAGGTCCACGGCCCCCGCCAGCGAGCCGGTGACCGGCATCAGGGCGACCAGCGCCACCGCCGCGCAGGCCGCCGCCGTGACCACGAACAGGCCGACGCTGCGCGCCGACTCGCCGCCGCTCAGCGGCCGGCCGTCCGGACGCCAGGCGCCGCGCCGCAGGTGGCCGATCAGCGCCAGGGCCAGGAAGGCGGCGAAGATGTAGCTGCCGTTCATCAGTCCCCACAGCACCACCAGGCCGCCGACCAGCACCATGGCCGCGCGCTCCACCATCGGATGGATGCGCGCCAGCACCGGGCCCAGCGCCTTGGAGCCGTCCAGCGGCGGGGCCGGGGCGAGGTTGATCAGATTGATCATGGCGATGGCGAACACGCCCTCCAGCCAGGCCCCCTGGCCGGTCGCGATGAACCCGGCCAGGAAGGGAATGGCCGCCAGCAGGCCGAAGGCGGGGCCGGCCAGAGAGACCAGCACCCCGTGCCACTCGCTCTGCGGCAGGCGCTGGCTCTTCGCCACCCCGCCGAGGAAGGGGATGATGTAGATGCGGGCCGGGCCCATGCCGAGCCGGTTCATCGCCAGGACGTGGCCGTACTCGTGCACCAGCAGGCCCCAGATCAGGGCCACGGCGATCACCCAGCTGCCGGTGATCCACCAGATGAAGCCGCCCAGCAGGGCGGTGGAGATCACCGCCCAGACCGGGTTCTGGCCCTTGTCCAGCGGCGGTTCGGCGGCGCGGGCGGGGGCGGGCGGGGCCGGCGGCGCGGCGGCGGCCTCCTCCGGCTTGGGATCCCAGGGGCCGGGGCGGCGGGGGGCGTCGGTATCGCTCATCGGTCCGACGTGGCCTTTTCCGGCCGCGGCCACAAGGCCAGCAGCGCGAGAAGTCGCAGGCTGCGGCGATCCAGCCGGGCCACCGCCCGCACGGGCGGGACATAGCGCATCAGATCAGCTCCACCGCCACGTGGTGGCGGGCCTTGACCATGTCGTAGCGGGCCGGAACCGCCGGCGGCGGCAGGTCGACCATCCGCTGGACGGCCAGACGGGCGCGTTCGGCGATCTCTTCGGGCACGGTGACCTCGAACTGCATGTTCACCAGGCAGTCGCGGATGTTCTCCAGCGTGATCCGCTTCATGTAGGGGCACAGGTTGCAAGGCCCGATGAACTGCACCCCCTCGACGTCGCCGGCGACGTTGGAAGCCATCGAGCATTCGGTGATCATCACCACCTGCTTCGGCTTGCGCGCCGTGACGTGGTTGATCATCGCCGCGGTCGAGCCGGCGAAGTCGGCCGCCGCCAGCACCTCTTCCGGGCATTCCGGGTGGGCCAGGATCTCCGCATCGGGATAGGCGGCGCGCATCTCGGCGATGTCGGCGGCGGTGAAGCGCTCGTGCACCTCGCAGCGGCCCTTCCAGGCGATGATGCCGATGTTGGTCTGGGCCGCGACGTTGCGGGCCAGGTATTCGTCGGGGATCAGGATGACCCG
>JADGMZ010000364.1 GCA_015234495.1 Brevundimonas sp.
ACATGGTCTGGGCCCCCGACGAAATCCTCGCCAAGGCCCGGACCCTCTGGGACGTCCGCCCCGGCGACCTGATCTTCACCGGCACGCCCGAGGGCGTCGGCCCGCTCCAGCCCGGCGACCGGGTCGAGGCCTCCATTGGCGGCCTGTCCCCCCTGACCTTCACCCTGAGGCCGCGATGATCCTGCACGGCTACTGGCGCTCGGGCGCCGCCTATCGCACCCGCATCGCCCTGAACCTGAAAGGGCTGGCCTACGACCAGTCCGGCGTCGATCTGCGCACCGGGGCGCAGCGGTCGGAGGCCTTCGTCGCGCTGAACCCGCAAGGCATGGTCCCGGCGCTGGAGGTGGACGGCGCGGTCCTGACCCAGAGCCCGGCGATTCTCGAATGGCTGGAGGAGGCGCATCCCGCGCCGCCGCTACTGCCGGCCGACCCGGTCGACCGCGCCCATGTGCGGGCCATGGCGGCCGTGATCGGTTGCGACATCCACCCGCTCAACAACCTGCGCGTCGGCAAGGCCCTGCGCGAGACCTTCGCCGCCGACCAGGCCGCCGTCGATGCCTGGGCCGCCCGCTGGATCCTGCCCGGCTTCGAGGCGCTGGAGCGGCTCGTCGCGCTCCACGGCGACGGCTGGTGCTTCGGCGCGGCGCCGACCCTGGCCGACTGCTACCTGATCCCTCAGGTCTATTCCGCCCGCCGCTTCAATGTCCCGCTGGACGGCTTCCCGCGCCTGCTCGGGATCGACCGGGCCGCCGCCGGCCATCCCGCCTTCGTCGCCGCCCATCCGGACAACCAGCCGGACGCGGACTGAAGGTCAGGCCAGGAACCGCTCCACCGCGGCCATGAACCGCGTCGGCTGGTCGATCATGACCATGTGCTCGGCGTCCTCGATCCGCTCGAAGACAGCCGGGCGGGGCAGGGAGGCGTAGGCCCCGCGAAACAGGGCTCCGATCCGGCTCCGGGGCGAGGTGTCGTCGGCGCTCCAGCCGAACACCACCGTTACCGGGGCGGTGATGTCCGGCAGACGATGCCGCAGGTCGACCGTCATCACCTCGTAGAGCGCCTGGGCCAGCACCCGCCGGTCGCCGCCCTGCCAGCCCATCGAACCGAACACCGCATCCGCGGCGCCGCCCAGTTCGATCCCAAGGGCCCGGCCACGCTCGCGCAGGCCCTGGTCGCCGAGGAACTGGACCGCCTGATAGGCCACGTGGGCGATCGGCTCGACGTCGCCGACCGTGGCGCCGGGGCTGATCAGGGCGGGGAAGAAAGGCGAGGCGTCCACCGTCATCAGGCGGCCGACCCGGTCCGGAGCGTCCGCCGCCACTCTCAGCCCGACCTGACCGCCCATCGAATGGCCGATGATCGCCGGCGCGGACAGTCCGGTCTCGACGATGTAGCGGCGAACCTCGGCGGCGACCCCGGCCATCACCGGGCCTTTGGCGTTGCCCCGGGCCGGCAGGTCGCCGAAACCGCGCACCGACACCAGGTGCAGCCTTCGCCCCGCGCCCAGCCGGTTCATCGTGCGGCTCCACACCGCCGAGGTCGAGGCGAGGCCGGGGATCAGGATCAGATCGGGGCCCTCGCCGCGCGTCTCCACCGCTATGCGGGCGGACTGAAAAGCCGCCTGCGCCCGAACGGGTCCGGCCGCCGCCCACATGGCCGCGCCGCCGATCAGGCCGCGGAGGACAGTCCGCCTATGCTCCATGGTTCAACAAGGTCCAATTCGTCACGCGCGGGCGGGACAGCGATCCCCGCCCGGCAAGGTGCCGATGGATTCTGGCATGACTATGAAGTCCGGATCGGCCCGGCCCGGGCCGGGGCCGGGATCAGCCCTGGGCGGGGCGGAGGCCGCTGTCCAGCGCGGCCTGTTGGACCTGCGGGCGACGCTCGCCGCCGGCGGCGATGATGCGATCGATACGGGCCTTCTCGGCGCGGAAGGCGGCCAGATCGGCCCCCGACAGCTCAACGCCCTCGGTGGTCTTCACGCCGGCCGGATTGATCCGCCGGCCGCCGCGCCAGATTTCATAGTGCAGGTGCGGACCGGTGGATGCGCCGGTCGAGCCGACATAGGCGACGACCTGGCCCTGACGAACCCGCTGACCCGCGCGCATGCCCGAGGCGTAACGCGACAGGTGGCCGTAGCCGGTCTCGAGACCGTTCGAGTGGCGGATGCGCATCCAGTTGCCGTAGCCGCCCCAGCGCCGCGCCTCGACCACCACGCCGTCGGCGGGGGCCACGACCGGCGTGCCGGTGCCGGCGGCGAAGTCGATGCCCTGGTGCATCTTGCGATAGCCGGCGATCGGGTGCCGGCGGAAGCCGTAGGACGACGAGACGCGGAAGCCGCGTTCCAGCGGGGTGCGCATGAATGCCGAGCGGGTGTTCTTGCCCGTGGCGTCGAAATACTGCGGCTCCTTCGCACCGGCGGGCTGGAAGCGATAGAAGGCCACGCCCTTCAGCTCGGCGTAGAGCAGGCCGTCGTTGCCGATGGTGCGGCCGTTCTCGGTCACCGTGCGTCCGTAGACATAGGTGAAGTCGTCCGAGGCGCGGATGTCGCGGTCCATGTCGAACTTGTGCGAGAACAGCTGTCCGGCCCTGCGGCGCACCGCGGCGGGCACGCCTTCGCGCTGGGCCGAACGCGACAGCGAACCCTCGACCTTGCCGTTCAGGACGACGATCTCGTGCGAGACCTTCTCCTCCAGGGCGCGCAGGCGCAGGGCGCCGTCGAAGGTGCGCGACACGGTGACCTGGCTGGCCGGTCCCGTGCGCATGGTCAGGCCGATCAGACGGGGATCGCCGCGGCCGCCGCGCGGCTTGGCGATGGCGGTCTCGAACCGCAGCCCGGCGCGGATGGCGCTCATGTCCATGGCGTTGGCGAGGGTGGCGGCGACGGCCGAGGCCTCCTCGGCGGCGATGCCGGTGCGGCGCACGGCCTGCTCGAAGCTTTCGCCGCGGCGGATCTGGACGGGAATGGCTTCCGGGGCTGTGAGGCCGGCGGGCGTGCCGGCGGCGGCGAAGGCGCGGGCCTCGATGGTCGCCAATTCTTCTGCGGTCAGCGGCGGAACTTCTTCAGCCTGGGCGGGCTGGTAAACACGTCCGGCAAGGAGAGCCACCGAGAGCGCAGCCACCGCCGTAAGGGCGTGAGGCGCGAGTCGCATCGGTTGGCGACGTGGGTCGAACTGAGCCATCGGTCCCCGAAAACTGACGACGCCGACCGGCGCCCAAGCTACTAAAAAAGCAAGGATCGCGCCCGAAGAAGGCCCCCGACGCGAGACAGGCCGTATAACCCGTCCATCCCATCATGGGAAGGCAGTTCGTTACAGACCGTTAACCGGGGCGGTTATCAACGGTAAAGCCTGTGGGCGACGCCAGCTTAACGTCGGGAGCGAACAGTGTATTGACGGCGTTTGGCTGAGGTATTCGACGTTTCACATCGACTCTCCGCCCCCGCAATCGCCGTTGCTGCATTCAAAGTGGCCGCAGCGCCACTCTACTGTGTTTCCTCAGCCACGCCTGCTGTGCTGTTCCAGGAGTTCGGTTTGTTCACGGTCCAGCGTTCAGCATGAGCGACGTCCCCGTCCCGGACCCGGCCACCGAGCCCAGACGCCGCCCGCCCGCGCGCGGCGGCGGCCGCCTGCTGCTGGCCGTCGGGGTGGCGGCCTGCATCCTGCTGGTGCTGATCGGCCTGCTCTATCTCAACCGCCGCGCCGCCACGCGCCAGATCCTGATCGGCTGGCTGGAGCGCCAGGGCGTGCCCGCCGACATGGAGATCGAACGGGTCGAGCTCGACGGGCTGGTGGCCAGCATCCGCATCGGCGACCCGCGCAATCCCGACGCCGTGGTCGAACGCGTCGAGGTGGACTACGCCATCGGCGCGCCCTGGTCGAAGGCCGGGCTGGGCCTGTCGCCGACCCGCATTCGGCTGGTCCGGCCGGTGCTGCGCGCCTCCTTCCGGGACGGGAAATTCTCGCTCGGCAGCCTCGACCCGCTGGTCGATCGCTTCACCGGCCGCCCGCCCCGGCCTGACGCCCGCGGCCCCGTGGTGCTGGTCGAACAGGGACGGGTCCGGCTGGATACGGACTACGGCCTGGTGGCGGTGCTCGGCGACGCCCGCCTCGACGACGGCAAGCTGATGCGGCTCAGCGCGCGCATGCCCGCCGCCGATCTGAAGAGCGGCGAGATCGAAGCCCGCAACCTGACCGCCAGCCTCGCCCTGACCACCGTCGGCGACCGACTCACCCTGCGGGCCGCCGCCGCCGCAGACCAGGCGACCCTGCCCGGGTTCGCCGCCGCCGGCGCCCGCCTGACCGTGACCGGCGACCTGCCCTATCCCGACCTGCAGAGGCGGCGCGGCGACGGCCGCGCCCGCCTCGATCTCGGCCTGCTGGCCACCCGCCTGACCGCCGGCCGCTTCGCCGCCCGCGAGGCCGTGGCGGAGCTCGATTTCGACGGCCAGACGACCGGCTGGCTCGAGGCCTTCCGGATCGAGGGGCGGGCCGACGCGGACCTGCGCGCGGCGCGGCTGGACGGGCCGGACCTCGACGCCTCCGCCGCCGCCCTGCGCTGGACGGACGCCCGCGCCACGGTCGCCCGGGACGATCAGGGCTTCGGCTGGCGACTCGACGGCCCCGCCCGGCTGGCCGCGGCCCGCGCCGCCGGCGCCGGACTGGACGGGACGGGCCTGGCCCTCGCCTCGGGCGGCCTGACGGCCGGCGGACGCGGCGCCGCCTTCGAGGTTACGGGCCCAGTGGCCGTGGCCGCCGATCGCCTCGGCTGGGGCGATCTGTCCCTCGCCGGCGCGCGGGGTTCGGCCGATCTCGAGCTCGTCTCGGACGCCGGCCTGCGCCTGCGCCTGGACGGCGGCCTGCGCGCGGCCCGGGGGGCCTGGCCCCTGTTCGGACCGGCCAGCCGCGACGACGGCGCCGATCTGGCCGGGATGAAGCAGGCCCTGGCGGCGTTCGCCGTCGATGTCCCCGCCTTCACGGCGCGGGCCGGCGACGGCGGGACCCGGGTGACCCTCGGGCGCGCGGCGACCCTGACCCCGGCCAACGGCGGGATCCTGACGATCAGCCCCGTCGCCACGCCGATCTACGCGGCCGCGCCGGGCCGGCCGGGCGGCGGCGCCCTCGCCCTCGTCGCCACCCGCGGCCGCGGCCTGCCCGAGGCCCGCTTCGACATCCCCGCCTGGCGTCTGACCCCCGACGGCTTCAGCGCCGAGCTCGACGGTCGCGCCGCCCTCGATTTCGAGCTGGCGCGGGGCATAGTCCTCGACACCCGCGGGCGTCTGGTCTCCTCGAACGGCCGCGTCACCTACGTCGCGGCCGCCTGCGCCCCGGTCACCGTGGAGCGGCTGGAGCTGGGCGAGAATGACGTCACCGGCATCTCCGGCCAGGCCTGCCCGGTCGACCGGCCGCTGGTCAGCATCGCCGACGGTCGCTGGCGGGCCGACGGCGCCCTGGCCAGCCTCGACGCCGCCGCCCCCTTCCTGGCCCTCAACTTCCGCGACGCGCGCGGCCGGTTCGCGGCCACAGGCGGCCCGTCCGGCCTCGGCCTCGACGCCGCTATCGACCGCGCAACCATCGAGGACGCCACCACGCCGCTGCGCTTCAATCCGCTCCTCGCCACCGGCTCGGCCCGGCTGGCGGATGAGGACTGGACCGGCGCCTTCGACCTGTTCCGCGGCGAGGCCGCCCTCGGTCGGCTGACCCTGGCCCACGACGGTCCCTCAGGCGCCGGCGGCCTGACCATCGACGCCCCGTCCGTGGTCTTCGCCGAGGGCGACCTGCAACCCGCCGACCTTAGCCCGCTGGTCGGCGACTTCGTCGGCTCGCCGGCGACGGGTTCGGTCTCGTTCGAGGGCCGGGTCGACTGGCTGGCCGAGGCCGAGGGGTCCAGTTCCGGCCGCCTGACCATACCGACCCTCGATTTCGTCAGCCCCGCAGGCCCGGTGAAGGGCCTGAAGGGAACCGTCGACTTCACCAGCCTGGCGCCGCTGGTCACCGCCCCCGACCAGCACCTCACCGCCGACCTGCTGGAGTCGGTGACGCCCCTGACCGACATCGATCTCACCTTCGATCTCGACAAGGCCGCCCTGACGGTCGAGAGCGGCGACCTGACCGTGGCCGGCGGCGTCATCCGCGTGGAACCCTTCGACCTGCCGCTCGACCGCAGCCAGCCATTCGGCGGCGTCATCGTGCTGGAGAACGTCCAGCTGGGCGAGATCATCGCCGGGGCGGGCTTCGGCGACACGGTGGCGCTGGACGCCGTGGTCTCCGGGCGTCTGCCGTTCACCTCCGACCCCCAGGCCGGCATCCGCATCGCCGGCGGAACCCTGGCCGCGGTCCAGCCTGGCCGCCTGTCGATCCAGCGCGAGGCGCTCAGCGGCCTTGAGGCCGGCGGGGGCGGGGAGGCGGTGCCACCCAACACTGTCCAGGACCTCGCCTACCAGGCGATGGAGAACCTGTCGTTCGACATCCTCTCGGCCGAGGTCAACAGTCTCGACGAGGGCCGCATCGGCGTCCTGTTCCGCATCCGCGGCCGTCACGACCCGCCGCAGCGCCAGGAGCTGCGCATTGGCCTCGCCGAGTTCATCAGCCGCGAATTCCTCAACCGCGAACTGCCCCTGCCCTCGGGCACCGGCATCGACCTGACGCTCGACACCACCCTCAATCTGAACCAGCTGGTCAGCGACCTGCTCGAACTGAACCGCGCCCGCGCCGGCGAAGTCACCGACCCGGACACGCGGCCTTGATCACGCCGCCTTGGCCGTTCAGAACCCATTCACCCTGCCCGGCGTTAGATCGTCGCGGATCAACCCGGAGACCCCCGCCATGACCCGGACGCGCGCCCGTCTCGCCCTGATCGGCTTCATCGCCGCCGTCGGCGCGAGCGCCTGCACGCCCACGGTCCGGCTGCAGGTCGACCCGATCCAGATCTACGCCAAGCTGGACGCCGACGTCCGCGTCCGCCTCGACAAGGAGCTTCAGGACCTCCTCGTCGAAAACCCGAACCTGTTCTGATGCGAAAGTCGCCCGCCATGTCCTTCCGCAAGTTCTTCGTCGTCGCCGCCGCCGTCGCCGCGCTCGGCGTGGCCGCCGGCGCCGCCTTCGCGCAGACCGCCCAGCAGAAGGCGATGATCGACTCCGCCAAGGCGCAAGGGACCGTGGGCGAGCAGGCCGACGGCTATCTCGCCTTCCGCCAGACGCCGTCCGACGCCGCCCTGACCCAGGCGGTCACCGTCACCAACAACGCCCGCCGCGAGGCTTACGCCCGCAGCGCCCAGGCCGCCGGCACCACCGCCGAGGTCGCGGCCGCCCGCGCCTTCGAGACCATCGTCCTGCCGCGCATCAGCTCGGGCGAGTGGTATCGCAACGCCCAGGGCCAGTGGGTCCAGCGCTGATCCAGGCTTGATCGCCGGCGACGGATGACGCAAAAGCCGCGTCCTCGAGGACCCGGCCCGACCGGGTGGCTAGCCCGGCCGCCGATCCGCCGGGAAACCTGAGCGAGCCTGCCGTCGCGCCGGCCTCGCAAGCGTCAGTCTGTTGTTCATGTCCGTCTTCGCCTCGGCGCGCCAGCAATGGCTCGCCAACCCCCGCCGCGACCTGCTCGCCGGCACGGTGGTCGCCCTCGCCCTGATCCCCGAGGCCATCGCCTTCTCGATCATCGCCGGGGTCGATCCGGCCGTCGGCCTCTACGCCAGTTTCGTCATCGCCGTGACCATCGCCTTCGTCGGCGGCCGGCCGGCGATGATCAGCGCCGCCACTGGGGCCATGGCCCTGGTGATGGTCACCCTCGTGCGCGACCACGGGCTGGAATACCTGTTCGCCGCCTCGATCCTGTGCGGCGTGATCCAGATCGGCGTCGGCCTGCTGAAGCTCGGCCGCTACATCAAATTCGTCTCGCGCAGCGTGATGACCGGTTTCGTCAACTCGCTGGCCATCCTGATCTTCCTCGCCCAGATGCCCGAACTGATCGGCGCCAACTGGCAGACCTTCGCCCTCGTCGCCGCCGGCCTGGCGATCATCTACGGCCTGCCGCGGATCACCAGGGCCGTGCCGTCGCCGCTTGTGGCCATCGTGCTGCTCAGTGGCTTCGTGATCTGGACCGGCGTCGACGTGCGCACCGTCGCGGACATGGGCGAAATGCCCTCCACCCTGCCCATGCTGCACTGGCCGATGGTGCCGCTGACCTGGGAGACCCTGGCCATCATCGCGCCGGTGTCGGCGACCCTCGCCTTCGTCGGCCTGCTGGAGAGCCTGCTGACCGCCAACCTGCTCGACGACATCACCGACACCCCGTCCGACAAGGACCGCGAGACGCGCGGCCAGGGCATCGCCAACATCGCCGCCGGCTTCTTCGGCGGCATGGCCGGCTGCGCCATGATCGGCCAGTCGATCATCAACGTCACCTCCGGCGCGCGGGGCCGCCTGTCGACCCTGTGGGCCGGACTGTTCCTGCTGTTCCTCATCCTCGTTCTTCAGGACTGGGTGGCGCGCATCCCGATGGCGGCGCTGGTGGCGGTGATGATCATGGTCTCGATCGGCGCCTTCGACTGGGGGTCGGTCCTGCGCCTGCGCTCGACGCCGCTGCAATCGACCATCGTCATGGTCGCCACCACCGTCACCGTCGTCGCCACCCACGACCTGTCCAAGGGCGTGGTGCTGGGCGTGGTCCTGTCCGCCATCTTCTTCATGCGCAAGGTCGGCAAGACCATCGTGGTCGAGGAGATCGAGGCGGAAGAGGGCGTCTTGCGCTACCGGGTTACCGGCAACCTGTTCTTCGCCTCGGCCGACGTGTTCGCCGCCGCCTTCGAGCATCACGGCCATCCGACCCGGGTCGAGATCGACATGAGCGACGCCCACCTGTGGGACCTCACCGGCGTGGCGGCTGTCGACAAGGTCGTGTTCCGCTACCGCCGCCAGGGGGCCGAGGTCGAGGTCATCGGCATGAACAAGGCCGCCCGCACCCTGGTCGAGCGCGTCGGCGAGCACGACAAGCGCCACCTTCCGGGCGCCGCGCCGGCGCACTGACGCCGGGCGCCGGCCGACATCGTAGTTCTACGAGGGTGCGCCCTTGGGCCGGCGGGCCTAGTGTGGCGCCATGACCCATCTTCGCACCTTCCTCATCGCCGCCGGCGTGGCGGTCGCGTCGGTCGTCGGCATCAGCGTCGCCTGGAACCTGATCGGCGGCGGCCCCATGCCCATCCACGGCCTGGTCGCTCTGTCGCTGGGCGTGGCCGGGACCATCGCCCTCGCCTGGATCCTCATGGCCCTGGCCTTCCGCTCCGACCGCGAGGGCTGGGACGCCCGCGCCGATCGCTCGGGCAGCGCCGACGTCGACAAGTCGGACAAGTCTTGAGCCTCGCCCCGGCGCGGGCGATAGGTCGGGGGTGACCGATCCTGCCGACGCGCCCGCCTCCGTGATCACCTATGCGGGCTACCTCGCCCTCGACGACGTGTTGGCCGCCCAGCACCCGATCTCGTCGGAACACGACGAGATGCTGTTCGTCATCATCCACCAGACCAAGGAGCTGTGGCTCAAGCAGATCCTGCACGAGGTCGCCCAGGCCCAGGCCCTGGTCCGCGCCGGCGACCTCGTCCCCGCCTACAAGAGCCTCGCCCGGGTCAGCCGCATCCAGGCGGTGATGACCATGAGCTGGGACATCCTCGCCACCATGACGCCGGCGGAATACCTGCGCTTCCGGGGCGTGCTCGGCTCGTCCTCCGGCTTCCAGAGCGACCAGTTCCGCCGCTTCGAATTCATGCTCGGGCTCAAGGACGCGCGCTTTCTGCGCTTCCACGAGGAACGCCCGGCCGCCCACGCGGCGCTGACCGGGGCGCTCGCCGCCCCCAGTCTCTACGACGACGCCATGGTTCAGCTCGCGGCCGCGGGCCTGTCCGTCCCGGCCGAGGTGCTCGACCGCGACGTCAGCCAGCCGTGGGCGCCCTCCGAGGCGGTCGAGGCCGCCTGGCTGGAGGTCTATCGCGACACCGCCCGCTGGTGGCCGCTGTATCAACTGGCCGAGAAGCTGGTCGATCTGGACGACGCCCTGCTGACCTGGCGCCACAAGCATGTGGTGACGGTCGAGCGCATCATCGGGCGACGTCGTGGAACGGGCGGCACCGAGGGGGTTTCCTACCTGACCGAGACGCTGCAGCGCCGCTGCTTCCCCGAGCTGTGGTCGCTGCGCACCAAACTCTGAAGGAGGGCCGGATGCGCCCCGTGCTGATTCCCCTCGCTCTGCTGGCGCTGGCCGCCTGCGGCCGCGAGGAGGCCGCTCCCACCGCGCCCGTCGAACCGCTTCCGGTCCCCTCCAAACCGCCCCTGGTCGAGCCGCCCGCGGCGCCCGTGTCCATGGCCTTCGTCGACGCCTCGGGGGCGGAGCGCCTGCAGCTCTCCTGCCGCGCCGATCCGGCGATCCTGCACATCGTCGCGCCCGGTTTCACCCCCATCGGCAGCGAGGATCGCCTGACCCTCGGGGCGGGAGACGAGGCCTTCGCCCATGTCGCCGATCTCGACGCCCCGGGCCCCGGGGTGGCGGGCGGCGGGCGGATCGACGTCGACCTGATCGATCGCCTGGCCCGCGGCGAGCCCGTCCGGGCCGTCTACGGCGTCCAGTCCGTCGGACCGCTCCAGGCCGCCCAGCCGGAGACGCTGGCCGCCTTCACCGAGCGTTGCCGCGGCCTGGCGG
>JADGMZ010000365.1:0-7329 GCA_015234495.1 Brevundimonas sp.
GCAGGTGGATTGCACGCTGCCCTACGGACCCGAGCGCCGGGCGCATCACCAGCTTCGCGGAGACCTCGGACGGGCGCTATCTGATCACCCTGACCGGTTGCGCCCGCTTCCGCCTCGCCAGCGAACTGCCGGTGCAGACCCCCTATCGCCAGGTCCGCGCCGACTTCGGCCCGTTCGAGGGCGACCTGGCCGCGCCGCCGGCCGACGACGCCGGTCTGGATCGCGACCTGCTGCTGGACGCCCTGCGCGCCTATCTGGAGACGCGCGGCCTCGACATCGACTGGGACACGGCCGAGACCGCCCCGCCCGAGGCCCTGGTCAACAGCCTGTCCATGGCCCTGCCGTTCGAGCCGGCCGAAAAGCAGGCCCTGCTGGAGGCGCCCCGTCTGACCGACCGCGCCGACGCCCTCACCGCCCTGATGACCATCGACGCGGCGGAATCAGGCGACGGCGATTCTCCCTCGATGCAGTAGGCTAGGGTCTAGGGTCCAGGGTCTGGTTGTCGGCGGAAGCGTCCTCGGCCCCACTCTTCCCTAGCCCCTAGCCCCTAGTCCGTAGCCTCTGGCCCCTATACCCTCCCCGCCATGTCCGACGCCTTCCACACCCCCGCCGCCGTCGATCCCCGCCTGCTCGAGGTGCTGGTCTGCCCGGTCACCCGCGGCCGTCTGACCTATGACCGCGAGCGTCAGGAGCTGGTCTCCAAGGGCGCGAAGCTGGCCTATCCGATCCGCGACGGCGTGCCGATCATGCTGGCGGAAGAGGCCCGCAAGCTGGATTAGTCCTACAGCGCCTGCCCGCGCAGCAGCCGCGGCAGGTCGCCCGTGGCCCCGCCGGCCTCGTGCATGAAGGCCCGACGCAGGGGCGGGATGCGGTTGACCACGGCGATGCCGAGATCCCGGGCCAGCCGAACCGGGGGCAGGTCGTTCGAGAACAGCCGCACGAAGCCGTCGAAGCCTGCGGCCAGCGCCGCATTGTCGAAGCGCCGCCAGCGGGCGTAGCGCTCCAGCACCGTCTCCGCGCCGATGTCCTCGCCCAGCCGGGTCGCCTCGACCAGCACCTCGGCCAGGGCGGCGGCGTCCTTCAGCCCCATGTTCAACCCCTGGCCGGCCACCGGATGGACGCCGTGAGCGGCGTCGCCGATCAGGGCGATGCGCGGCGCCGTCAGCTGTTCCGCCAGCTGCAGCGACAGCGGATAGACGAACCGGGGCCCCACCACCGTGACATCATCCAGGAAATCCCCGAAGCGACGCATCAGGTGGGCCTGGAAGGCGGCGTCGGAACAGGTCTTCAGCGCCTCGGCCCGGCGGGTGCTTTCGGTCCACACCAGGCTGGCCCGCTGTTCGGTCAGCGGCAGGATGGCGAAGGGCCCGTCGGGCAGGAAATACTCGTGGGCGACATTGCCGTGGTCCCGGCCCAGGGACACCGTGGCCACCACCCCGCTCTGGCCATAGCCCCACCCCAGGGTGTCGATGCCGGCCTCGCGGCGCACGCGCGAGCCGCGACCCTCGGCCCCGACCACCAGCGAAGCGCCCAGCACGGCGCCGTCCGCCAGCGTCACCTCGGCCCGCCCCGGCCCCGCCTCGACGCCGGCCACCGACGCCGGCGCCCGCACCTCAATGCCGGCGCCGGCCACGGCCTCGGCGAGGGCCGCGCGGATGCGGCGGTTCTCGACCATATAGCCCAGCGGCTCGCCGTCGGTGCGGTCGCCGATCTCGTCGGCGTCGAAGCGCAGGAAGGCCGACGAGGCCGGGCGCGAGGCCGCCCCCGGACGACGGCCGTCGGTGACCAGGATGCGATCCATGCGGCAGGCGTGCGGACGCAGGCCGGCCCCGACGCCCAGCGCATCCAGCATCCGGAAGGTCGAGAAGGCGATCGCCGTCGATCGTCCGTCGAAGGTCGGCGCCAGCTGGGCGTCGAACGGCTGCGGATCGACCATCACCACCCTCAGCCCGCCTTGGGCGGCTGCGAGCCCGAAGGTCGCCCCCACCAGGCCGGCGCCGGCGATGACGACGTCGTATGGTTCGCTGCTCATGGCGGGGTTGTCGCGCCGGGAAGCGGCGGCGTCCAGTGCGGCATAAGCGTGTCGTGGGCGGGAATGCGGCATGCAGGGCGTGACGCCGCCGGAGCGGGGCCCCCTGCACCTCCACATCCCGCCTCCACGCCCTTGGGTAAATGCCCCCTTAACCCTGCCCGGGCGACAACGGCGGCCGAGTCCCGACCGTCCGGAGTCCCGTCCCGCATGTCCGCCGCCCTCGTCCTCGGCCAACGCGCCTGGATCAGCGCCCGCATCCTGTGGGCCGCGCCGTTCGTGGTGCGGTTCCGCGGCGTGGTGCAGGCGTTGCTGGCGGCCCTGCTGCTGGTCGCCCTGCTGTCGTGGAACCCGGCCGACCCGAGCCTCAACGCCGCCTCCTCCGCCGCCCCGACCAACTGGCTCGGGGCCAACGGCGCCCTGTTCGCCGATCTGTTCATGCAGTCGCTCGGCCTCGCCGCCTGGCCGGCCGCCCTGCTGCTGGCCGCCTTCGGCCTGGCCGCGGCCATCGGCGACGCCATCCAGCAACGGCTCAAGCCGACGCCGCTGAAGGCGCTGTCGGCCACGGGCGGGGTCCTCGCCCTGTCGGCGGCCCTGTCGGCCCTGCTCCCGCCCGCCGCCTGGCCGCTGGCCGCCGGTCTCGGCGGACTGTGGGGCGACGCCCTCGTCGGCCTGGTGCGGATGGGCTGCGAGGCGTTGAATTTCGGCGCCGGCGCCATCGTCGCCGGCGTCCTGTTCCTGCCGCTGGCCCTGTGGGGCGTCGGCTTCGCCATCGGCCTGAGGCTGTCGGACTTCGTCGACGCCGTGGCCTGGAGCGGACGCCGTCGCACAGGCGCCCGGACGCCCGTTGCCGAGACCGCCGCCCGCCCCCGCCGCGCGCGCCCGGCGCCCGAGCCCGAAGCGGACTACGCCCCCGTCAGCCTCGACCCCGACGACGACTCCCCGCCGTGGGACGAGCCCGCGCCGGCGCCCCGCCCTGCCCGCGCCGCGCCCGAACCCAGGGTCGCCGCCGCCAGATCGCCCAAGGCGTCGCGGCGCGAGGCTGACGACGCCCAGGCGGCCTTCGACTTCGCCCGCCCCGACGGCGACTTCGACCTGCCGCCGCTGGCCATGCTGTCCAAGCCCGCCAAGCGCGTCGGCGCCGTCGACGAGGAGGCCCTGAAGCAGAACGCCAAGATGCTGGAGGGCGTGCTCCAGGAGTTCGGCGTCCGCGGCGTCATCGACCAGATCCGCCCCGGCCCGGTCGTCACCCTGTACGAGCTGGTCCCCGCCCCCGGCGTCAAGCACGGCCGCGTCGTGGCCCTGTCCGACGACATCGCCCGCTCGATGTCCGCCCGCGCCTGCCGCATCTCCGTGGTGCCCGGCCGTAACGCCATCGGCATCGAACTGCCCAACGCCAAGCGCGAGACCGTCTATCTGCGCGACCTGCTGGCCTCGACCGAATACGACAAGCCGGCCCACCTGCTGCCGCTGGCCCTGGGCGAGACCATCGGCGGCGAACCCTATGTCGCCGACCTGGCGCGCATGCCCCACCTGCTGATCGCCGGCACCACCGGCTCGGGCAAGTCGGTCGGGGTCAACGCCATGATCCTGTCGATCCTCTACCGGCACAGCCCGGCCGAGTGCCGCTTCATCATGATCGACCCCAAGATGCTGGAGCTCAGCGTCTATGACGGCATCCCGCACCTGCTGGCCCCGGTCGTCACCGATCCCAAGAAGGCCGTCGTCGCCCTGAAATGGACCGTGCGCGAGATGGAGGACCGCTACCGCCGCATGTCCAAGCTCGGGGTGCGCAACATCGCCAGCTACAACGAGCGCGCCCGCGCCGCGATCGAGAAGGGCGAGCATTTCGAACGCACCGTCCAGACCGGTTTCGACGACCAGGGCCGCCCGGTCTACGAGTCCGAGAAGATCCGCCCCGAACCCATGCCCTATCTGGTCGTGGTCATGGACGAGATGGCCGACCTGATGCTGGTCGCCGGCAAGGACGTCGAAGGCGCCGTGCAGCGCCTGGCCCAGATGGCGCGGGCCGCCGGCATCCACCTGATCATGGCCACCCAGCGCCCGTCGGTCGACGTCATCACCGGCACCATCAAGGCCAACTTCCCGACCCGGATTTCCTTCCAGGTCACCTCCAAGATCGACAGCCGCACCATCCTCGGCGAGCAGGGCGGCGAGCAGCTGCTGGGCCAGGGCGACATGCTCTACATGGCGGGCGGCGGCCGCATCACCCGCCTGCACGGCCCGTTCGTGGAGGACAAGGAAGTCGAGGCCGTCTGCAACCACCTCAAGGCCCAGGCCGAGCCGGAATATCTCGACCTGATCACCGACGATCCCGACGGCGACGGCGACAACGCCATGGGCGACGAGGGCGGCGGCTCCGGCGACGATCTCTACGACCGCGCCGTGGCCGTGGTCACCCGCGACCGCAAGGCCTCGACCAGCTACATCCAGCGCCGGCTGCAGATCGGCTACAACCGCGCCGCCTCCCTGATCGAGCGGATGGAGCAGGAAGGGGTGGTCAGCCCCGCCAACCACGCCGGCAAGCGGGACATCCTGGCCGGCCCGCCGCCGATGGTCTGAGCCGCGCCGGACGCAACGGACGGGCCCGACCGGCGTTCGTCAGGGCCGCCGTCGGCCGCGCGATGCTGAACAGGGCTTCATCGCGGCGCCGGAATATGGTCAGGCTGGGGTCACGCCCTCGCCAGACCGCTCCTGCAAGACGGCCGTCCCAACCATCCCGAACGGGAGCACTATCATGACCGTCTCACGCCGCGCCTTCGCCCTGGGCTCCGCCGCCCTGGCCGCCGTCGCCGCCCTCCCGGCCCAGGCCCAGTCGAACCTGTCGGCCGAGGACCGCGCTGTCCTCGCCCGCGCCCAGTCCTATCTGCAGAACCTGACCTCGGCCCAGGGCAGCTTCGTCGAAACCTCCGGGGCCCAGCGCCGCCAGGGCCGCTTCTACCTGCAGCGCCCCGGCAAGATGCGGTTCGAATACACCGACCCGGCCGGCCTGCTGGTGGTGTCCGACGGCTCCAATGTGAAGCGCTATGACCCGCGTCTGGACGTCTTCCGCCAGGTGCCGCTCAGCCAGACGCCGCTGTCGACCTTCCTCGCCCGCACCGTGCGCCTCGACCAGGGCGTGCGCATCGACCGCATCACCCGCATGGACTCGGGTGCCTTCGCCATCACCGCCCGCGACAACCGTCGCCCCAATGACGGCTCGGTGGTGCTGGCCTTCGCCGGCGACCCGATCCGGCTGCAGGAGTGGACCATCATCGACGCCCAGGGCGGCCGCACCCGCACCCAGCTGACCAGCCTGCGCCCCGCCTCGGGCCTCTCCGCCAGCCTGTTCCAGCTGCGCGACCCGACCCGTCGCCCGCGTCGCAACTGATCGCCTTGCACGCGAATTCGCCTTCTGCACGCCGGGCCGGCCGGCTTGACTTTTTTCGCCGGCCGTGTTGTTTTGGCCACAGATCGGCGGGAGCCGGTCCGAACCGCTACGGATTTCATCCCCTTCCCGGCGGCGAGAGAGACGAGCCTGAAACGCCCGGCCCGCAAGGACCGGGCGTCTCTTTGTTTGCGGGGGCGCTATCGCTCCCGACGCGGTCGCTCGCTGCTTGAGCGCGGGGCGGTGGGCCTTCTGCGTCCAGGCTGATACAGCCCCCTCATGCTTCGCATCGCCACCTGGAACATCAATTCCGTCCGCCTGCGCGTCGACCAGGTCGCCCGCTTCGTCGCCGAGAGCGGGACCGACATCCTGTGCCTGCAGGAGATCAAATGCCTGGAGGACCAGTTCCCGCGCGCCGCCTTCGAGGCCATGGGCCTGCCGCACCTGAAGATCGGCGGCCAGAAGGGCTGGCACGGCGTGGCTATCGCCAGCCGCAAGCCGTTCGAGGCGGCTCCCGCGCTCGATGTCTGCCGCGAGGGTCACGCCCGTTGCGTCGGGGTGGTCGTGGAGGGCGTCGAGGTGCAGAATTTCTACATCCCCGCCGGGGGCGACGTGCCCGACCGGGCCCTGAACCCCAAATTCGATCACAAGATGGACTTCTACGAGCGCCTGACCGCCGAGATGGCCGGGCGCGACCGCCAGCGCCCGCTGGTGCTGGCCGGCGACTTCAACATCGCGCCGGGCGAGAACGACGTCTGGAACCACCGCTACATGTCGAAGATCGTCAGCCACACTCCCGTGGAGGTCGAGACCCTGCGTCGGCTGCAGGCGGCCGGCGGCTTCGCCGATGTCGTCCGCGACCAGATCCCCGAGCCGGTCAAGCTGGCCAGCTGGTGGAGCTATCGCGCCGCCGACTTCCGCAAGTCCAACCGCGGCCTCAGGCTGGACCACCTGTGGACCTCGCCCGGCCTGACGCCGGCCGTGGCCGCCGGCAGCGCCCGAATCCACGACGATGTCCGCGCCTGGGAACAGCCCTCGGACCACGCCCCCGTAACCATGGACCTCGACGTCTAGTCGGAAAGATATGCTGGCAATCCGCGAATTCCGAAGGTGACCCGTCGTCAGATGTCTTTAAAAATCAGCAGCGTGGCCTGTTTCCGGGTCGATCTGTCCGCCTGAGGGCCGAGCTGGGCGATACTGCGCTCGGTCTTTGACAATCGAGCCTCCGGCGCTCCGCTGAGGAGAGCCTCCATGTAGACTCTGTCGACTCTGTTTTTTCTCGACCCTCGACCCTCGACCCTCGACCCTCGACCCTCGACCCTCGACCCTCGACCCTCGCGGGGATGTCGACCCTGTCGACTCTGTCGACTCGTTTTTCCCGCCCGCTAGAACGGGAAGAACACCGGAATGGCGACCATGGCCGTGGCCCAGGTCACGAGGTTAAGCGGCACGCCGACGCGCACGAAGTCCATGTAGCTGTAGTTGCCCATCTGGAAGACCAGCACATTGGTCTGATAGCCGAACGGCGTGGCGAAGGCGGCCGAGGCGGCCATCATCACCCCGACCAGGAAGGGCCGCGGATCGACGCCGAAGCTCTCGGCCAGGGCCACGGCGATGGGCGTGATCAGCACCGCCACCGTGGCGTTGGACAGCAGTTCGGTGGCGAACAGGGTCACGCCATAGAGGATGATCAATCCGACCAGCGGCCCGAACGGGCGCAGCACCTCGATCAGCATGGCGGCTCCCGCCGCCGCCAGTCCGGTGACCTCGATGGAGATGCCGACCACCACCATGCCGGCGATGAGCAGCAGAATTTCCGGCCTCAGGCCCGCATAGGCCTCCTCCGGGGTGATCACCTTCAGCAGGATCAGGGCCACGGCCCCGGCGAAGGCCGAGGCGGCGATCGGGGCGA
>JADGMZ010000365.1:7429-10659 GCA_015234495.1 Brevundimonas sp.
ACCGGCTGGCCGGCGTTGCGGGCCATGTCGTTGACCAGCAGGTTGGTCGAGGTGCCGATCAGGGTCAGCAGGCCGCCAAGGACAGTGACGTGACTGAGCGGCATCAGGAAGCGCTTGGGCGACAACTTCAGCGACTGCGCCACGTCGCGGATCACCGGCGCCGCCAGCACCACCACCGGCGTATTGTTGAGAAAGCCGCCCAGCGAGCCGCACATGCCGATCACGGCCCAGATGCCCCCGGCCCCGACCCGCGTCGCCAGACGGGTCGCCTGCCGGATCATCAGGCCCAGCAGGCCGGACAGCTCGATAGCGTAGGCGATGACGAACAGGCCGGCCAGGGCGATGACCGCCGGGCTGGCGAAGGCGGCCTGGACCTCGACCGGCCGCACCACGCCCAGCAGCAGCAGGGCCGCTGCGCCGCTCAGCGCCACCACGTCGGCCCGCACCCGTCCGTGAATCAGCACCCCGACGACGGCGACGAGCACCACCAGGGCCGCGATCTGATCGAAGGTCATGCGCTCTGCTGCCCGCCCGGGACGGCCCAGGTCAACCTTTTCGGCCGTTCATCTCCCATCCAGCGGGCGACGTGCTAGGCTGGTTCCATGCTGATGCCGGTCACGCCCGTTCGCCTGCCGGTCGCCGTCGCGGCGGCGGTCGGTCTCCTGACAGCCGCCTGCCAGAGGGACGCCGAACCCCCGACCGCGCCTCCGCAACCCGCCCAGCCGGCCGCCCGGACGCCCGAGCCGGTCCTTCGCGACGCCGCCCTCGACCGCCGCGGTCTGCTGGCGGCGGTGGACCAGGCCGCCGCCGCCTACGCCGCCGGCGCCGCCGCTTCCGGCCAGGATCCGCTGGCCGGCCGGCAGTTCGACGTCCGCCTGGCCTTCGGCTGCGAGGGGGCCGAGGCGCCGCCCGCCGACGGCGCCGGCGACGGGCTGGCGCGCTGGTCCTGGGGCCCCGAGCGCGAGAGCATCCGCCTCAGCCTGACGCCCGGCGACTGGTCGCGCTCGGCCCTGATCACCGGGTCGGGCCAGGCGCAGTGGGAAGCTGTCGAGGGCTTCTGGGTGGCCCGGCCCTGGATGACCGCCGAGGGCTGCCCCTCGCTTCGGCCCGATCCGCTGGCCAGCGGGCCGGTCGCCCCCTCGCCCCAGACCGTCGGCCTGGCCGCGGTGTTCGAGACCGGCGGCTCGCGTCTGGGCCGCCGCAACGGCCGCGCCTACAGCCACGCCATCCGTCAGGCGGGCGATGCGCCGCTGATCGCGCTGGACGCCGGCTATCGCGTGCGCCTGCAGGGCCGGGTGGCGGCCTTCCCGGACGGACAGGCGATCCACTGCCGCGCCAACAACCCCAACCAGCGGCCGGTCTGCGTGGCCGCGGTCCAGCTCGACCGCGTGGCCTTCGAGACGCCGACGGGCGAGACCCTCAGCGAGTGGCGGCCGACCTGATCACGGCTGCAGCCGGTATCCGCCGGCGTCGGTCAGCAGCAGCCGCGCCTGGCCGGGCTCGGGCTCGATCTTCTGGCGCAGGCGATAGATATGGGTTTCCAGCGTGTGGGTGGTGACCCCGGCGTTATAGCCCCACACCTCGGTCAGCAGCTCCTCGCGCGACACCGCCTTGGCCCCGGCGCGGTACAGGTATTTCAGGATGCTGGTTTCCTTCTCGGTCAACCGCACCTTCCGGCCCTTGTCGTCGACCAGCACCTTGGCGGCCGGACGGAACTCATAGGGGCCGACGCGGAACACCGCGTCCTCGGACTGTTCGTGACTGCGCAGGTGGGCGCGGATGCGCGCCAGCAGCACCGCGAAGCGGAAGGGCTTGGTGACATAGTCGTTGGCCCCCGACTCCAGGCCCAGCACGGTGTCGGCGTCCGACGACTGGCCGGTCAGCATGATGATCGGGGTTGAGACGCCGTCCTTGCGCAGCAGGCGGCAGGCCTCGCGGCCGTCCATGTCGGGCAGGTCGACATCCAGCAGGATCAGGTCGGCGCGGGTCTCCCGCCCCAGCTTGACCCCCTCGGCCGCCGTGGCCGCCTGCACCGGCCGGAAGGCCTCGTGCAGGGCCAGTTGCTCGGCCAGCGCCTCGCGCAGGTCGTCGTCGTCGTCGATGATGAGGATCGTCTTGGGAGCAGGCATGTCTACAAGAATGGCGAGCGTCGGCCGTTCCGCCAAGGGCGGGGACCCAAGCGGAGCGGTTTTCACCCACTAGAGGGCCTGTCGGGGCGGTTTCGTTCCCCGAACAACGCCGTTCCGATCCGCACATGGGTGGCCCCGAAGCGGATCGCCGTCTCGTAGTCGCCGCTCATCCCCATCGACAGCGCCTCCAGCCCGTTGCGGCGCGCGATCCTGCGCAGCAGGGCGAAGTGCGGACCCGCGGCCTCTTCGGCCGGCGGGATGCACATCAGGCCCTCGACGATCAGGCCCCGGTCGCGGGCCCGGGCCACCAGGGCGTCCGCCTCCCCGGGCAGGACGCCCGCCTTCTGCGGCTCGGCCCCGGTGTTGACCTGCACCAGCACGCGGGGGGTCCGTCCGGATTTCGCCGCTGCAGCGGCCAGGGCGTCGGCCAGCCTGACCCGGTCCAGCGTCTCGATCACGTCGAACAGGGCCAGGGCGTCCGCCGCCTTGTTGGTCTGCAACGGTCCGATCAGGCGCAGCTCCAGCCCTGGCGTCCGCTCGCGACGCCCGGCCCAGTGGGCCTGTCCCTCCTGCACCCGGTTCTCGCCGAACACGCGCTGGCCGGCCGCCAGCGCCGCCTCCAGCGCCTCCGCCGGCTGGGTCTTGCTGACCGCGGTCAGGGTCACCGAGGCCTCGTCCCGCCCCGCCGCCGCACAGACCGCGGCGATCCGCCCGCGCACGGCCCTGAAGCGGCCGGCGATGCTGGACGTGTCGGGAACAAGGGAGGAAGAGGGGGTCATGAACCGGTCCGCGGCGGAAATCCTGTGGGAGGTCGCCAGCGTCCTCGCACGGGACGCGGCCGATGTCAGCCGCGCCGCCGGTCGACGGCGGCCCGACCTGCCGCCGCTGCTGTTCTTCACCGATCCCGGGCGGACCGCCCGGCCCTGGGAGACGGCGGCCCGCCTGCCGGCGGGGTCAGGCGTGGTGTTCCGCGCCTTCGGGGCCGCCGACGCCCTCGATACGGCCCGACGCCTGCGCGAGGCGACGCGGGGCCGCGGCGGCCTGCTGCTGATCGGTCTGGACGCCGAGCTGGCCGAGGCGGTCGAGGCCGACGGCGTCCAC
>JADGMZ010000366.1 GCA_015234495.1 Brevundimonas sp.
CGCTGATCGGACGCGAACGCATCGTCAGGCGGCTGGCCGGCGAAACCGCCTGAGCTGCAGGCGGGACGCAAAAAGGGCCGCCCTCGCAATGAGGGCGGCCCTTGTCGTTTGATGGGCGACTGTCGCCGATCAGGCGTTGCAGGCCGCGATCTGTTCAGCGTTCAGGGCGACGCCCTTGTAGGTGAAGGCGGTGACGGCGCCGAAGCGGGCGACGACCCGACGGCAGGCGCGCGTGGCGGGCTGGTTTGCGCCGCCGCTGGCGGTGCAGGTCGCGCCTTCGCAGCGCCAGGCGGCGCCGTCGATGATGGTGCGCTCGGCCGGAGCCTTGGCGGCGTCGGCGAGGGTGGCGCTCGAAACGGGGGCGTCGGCGAAGGCCGGCGTGGCGACGAGCAGGGTCGCGGCGATAAGCAGAGCACGCATGAGGGGGGGTCTCCGAAGATGGGCAGGGGCGTTGATCCGCCCGGCGACGTCAGCGACCCGTCCGGCAGGCGGGACGATTGACTGACCAGTGATTACTTATCGCCGATCATGTTGCAAGTGAGGCAAGTCGTCCGCGGCCCGAACCGCCTCGATCGACTCCTCCACCGTGTTGCAGACGGTCCACGCCTGGCGGAACGAGGCCGGGGTCATGCCTTCCGCGATGCTGTGCTCCATCACCGCCACCAGAGTATCCCAGAAGCCATTGAGATTCAAGAAGATGACCGGCTTGGTGTGGAGGTCCAGCCGCTTCCACGACAGCACCTCGATGACCTCCTCCAAGGTGCCGACGCCGCCCGGCGCGACCACGAAGGCGTCGGACTGGTCGTACATGATGGTCTTGCGTTCGTGCATCGACTGGACGACCAGGGTCTCGACCTCGTCGAACAGGCGCTCGCGACTGCGCAGGAAGCCCGGCATGACGCCCAGCACGCGGCCGCCGGCCTCGTGGGCCGCCCGGGCCGAGGCGCCCATCAGGCCGACGCCGCCGCCGCCATAGACCAGTCGCCAGCCCTCCCTCGCCGTCGCTTCGCCGATGGCCCGCGCCGCCGCCAGATACTCGGCCTTCACGGTTTCGGACGAGCCGCAGAACAGGCAGACGGACTTGCCGGCGAACGGCTGGATGGTGACGGGCGGCGACATGGGGCCTCATGAAGACAGTGAAAGACAGCGGGCGCGTCGTCGCGCTATCTGGGGCGACACTCCTAACGGTCGGAGAGCCGGTATGAAACGGGCGATATTGTCGATGGCGGCCGCCGGACTCGCCGCGGCCTGCAGCCCGAGCCCGCCTGAGAAGGCCGCGGACCAGGCCGAAGCGGCGCGCGGATGGGCCCGACCCCCGGTCGTCGAATCGGTCGGACCCGACGGGGCCGGACTGATCGTGGCCGGCGTCGCCGCCCCCGAGGCGCGGGTGGTGCTGCGCGGCGAAGGGGCCGCCTTTGCGGCCACGGCCGATTCGGACGGTCGATTCGAGATCCGCGTTCCGCCGCCTGCCGGACACCTGTTGCTTCGTCCCGAGACCCAGGTCGGTCAGGACGCCGCCCCCTCGCCGGACCAATTGCTGATTCTGGCGGCGGGTCGGGGGCCTGTCGCGGTGCTGCGCGCGGGCGGTCCGACCCGGCGACTGGATCCGGCGCCCGCCCTCGGCGCCATCGACGGCGACGGGCGCATGCGGCTGGCCTCGGGCCAGGTCGCCGCGGGAACCGAGGTCGTCGTGGTGCAGAGCGGGGATGAAACCATCCAGGTGGCCCCCGACGAGGCGGGCCGCTGGAGCGTCATCCTGCCGGCGGAGGGCGGCCCCGATCCGATCCGGGTGAACGGTCGGGAGTTCATCTGGCCGGGTCAGGCCGACGCCGCCCGGCCGCTCGCCGTCGAAAGGCTGGAGTCCGGCTGGCGCGTCGGCTGGACGGGCCCGGGGGAGGCGCGCCAGACCACCTGGCTGCCTGACGCGACCGCCCCGTGATGCGGTTTATGAGTCGTTAACCAATTCAGTCGATCGAGGGGATGTCTTCTTCTTCGAGGACACCTACCATCACCGAACCTCTTCAGCCCGGCGCTCGCGTCGGGCTTTTTTCTGTCGATGCAGGGGAGGGCGAGAGTGGCTCCGCGGGTAGGATTCGAACCTACGACCAGCCGATTAACAGTCGGCTGCTCTACCACTGAGCTACCGCGGAACACTTCCTCTCGGGAAGGCGGGCGCTATAGCAGCGCGAGTCAGCCTCGTGCAACCGGGAAATATCCGATTGGCCGTAATCCCCATCGATGATCCGCTCGACCCCCGCGTCGCCGCCTTCCGGGATATCCGCGAACGCGACCTGACCGGCCGTCAGGGACTGTTCGTCGCCGAGGGCGAGGTGGTGCTGCGCGTGCTGGCCTCGAGGGCCTCGCTTTGCCGGCCGGTCGCCGTCCTGATCGATGCGAAACGCCTCGCCGCGCTCGCCGATGTGGTCGCCGACCTGGCGGACGAGGTTCCGGTCTATGCGGCGTCCCAGGCGGTGCTCGACGGCGTCGCGGGCTTCCACCTCCACCGGGGCATCCTCGCCCTGGGGGAAAAGCCGCCGCCCCGCGGACCGTCCGGACTGCTGGCCCGAACTCCCGAAGAGGCGGTCGTCGTCGTGGCCTGCGGCATCGGCAACCACGACAACATGGGCGGCATCTTCCGGGCCTCGGCCGCCTTCGGGGCCGCCGCGGTCCTCCTCGACGATCGCTGCTGCGATCCCTTCTACCGCAAGGCCATCCGCGTTTCGGTCGGGGCTGTGCTGCGCACGCCGATGGCGACGGGCGTCGAAGCGGTCCAACTGATCGACAGGCTCAAGGCGGAGGGCTTCCGCGTCCTGGCCATGACCCCGGCGGCGGCTGCGCCCTTGCACCTCGCACAGCGGGGCGGTCGGGTGGCCATCGTACTGGGCGCCGAGGGACCCGGCCTGTCGACTGAGGTGCTGGAGCGTTGCGAGACCATCGGCATTCCGATGTCCGGGGGCTTCGATTCGCTCAATGTGGCGAGTGCGGGGGCCATCGCCCTGCATCATTTCACGCGATAGGCGAGAAGCCTTCCCCCCTTCGCGCCTACCCCTTCGTATGCCGTGAGGGGCGGCGTGAACTGTGACGCCGTGTCCCGGTCCGGGGGGAGTAGGTCATGTTCGACGGCATTCTGTTCTTCGTCAGCCGCAACGCGCGCGTCGCGGTGACGATCACCGTCGTGGCTGCGACGGTCAGCGCCGCCACCGTCATCGGCTGGATGACCGCGCCGGTCTGATCTGTCGGAAAGTCGCGATGGAGGCCTGAGCCGGAATCGAACCGGCGTGCACGGATTTGCAGTCCGCTGCGTAACCACTCCGCCATCAGGCCATGACCCATCCGCGTGAGGGGCCGTGTCGTCGCGAGGCGCGTTCGCTATCAGATCGGATTGTCGCCCGCAACGCACAGACCTATAAGCGCGCGAGATTTCCGGCGCCTTACCCGCGCCCTCCGCTTATCGGGACGAACGAGAAATGGATTTCGCCGCCGCGCGCAAGGTCATGGTGGACAGTCAGGTCCGCGTGAACGACGTCACCGACCGCGACCTCCAGGCCGCCCTGCTGGCGGTCCCGCGGGAGCGCTTCCTGCCGGCCGAGCGCGCCTTCGCCGCCTATGCCGAGATCGAGGCCGAGATCGCCAACGGCCGCCGGCTGATGTTGCCGCGGGACCTGTCCAAGCTGCTGATGGCGCTTGAGCCGCAGGCGGGAGAATCCGCCCTGGCCATGGCCGCGCCCTATGCGGCCGCCGTCCTCGCCGGCATGGGGCTGAAGGTTACAGCCCAGGAGGCCGACCCGGCGGTGCTGGAAGCCGTCAGCGGCGCCCTGGCCGAGGCCGGCGTCGAGGCCGTCGCCGCACCGTTCGACCGCCCGGCCGGGGGCCATGGCTACGACCTGATCGTTTCGGAGGCCGCCGTCCCGGTGCGGCCCGAAGCCTGGCTGGCGGCGCTCAAGACCGGCGGACGCCTGGCCGTGGTCGAGCGGTCCGGCCCGGCCGGCAAGGCGGTCCTCTACGTGAAGGGATCGTCCGGCCTTTCGCGCCGCGAGCTGTTCGACGCCGCCCCGCCCGTGCTCGACGGCATGGCGCCGGAACCCGCCTTCGCCCTGTAGGCCGCCGCATTTCGGGCGCCGCGTGAAAAAATCTTAACTGGCGCGGGAAGAAACGGTCCCGCATCAGGCCTATGGGATACAAAGGGGCGTGCGCATCCCCGTGCGCGCCAGGCAGGAACAATCATGCTGAAACGTTCGCGCGCGCTCGCCTCGGTCGCCATCATCGCTGTGGTCTCAGGCATGTCCGCGCCCGTCTGGGCGGAAACGCTGCAGGAAGCGATCGCCCTTGCCTATCGCACCAACCCGTCGCTGCTGGCGCAGCGGGCCAACCAGCGGTCGCTCGACGAATCCATCGTCCAGGCCCGCGCCGGTCTGCGCCCCAGCCTGAACGTCACCCTCAGCGGCAACCACACCCAGGCCTATGGAGACGCCGCGGGCTTCGAGGGCGACAGCGCCTCGGCCAGCATCGGCCTGTCCCAGACCCTGTGGAGCGGCGGCCGCATCGGCCACGGAATCACCGCCGCCGAGGCCGAAATCCTCGCCGGCCGCGAAAACCTGCGCGACATCGAACAGACGGTGCTGGCCTCGGTCATCCAGGCCTATGCCGACGTTATCCGCGACAGCGAGATCCTGCGCATCCGTCAGGCCAATCTGGGCGTGCTCCAGCGCCAGCTCGAGGAGTCCTCGGCGCGGTTCGAGGTCGGCGAGATCACCCGCACCGACGTGGCCCAGTCCGAAGCGCGCCTGGCCCAGTCCGAGGCCGACCTGGCCAATGCCCAGGCCCAGCTGTCGGTGTCGCGCGCCTTCTACGCCGCCGTGGTCGGCCAGTCGCCGGGCGATCTGGCCCCGATGCCGGTGCTGCCCGGCGTGCCCGCCGACTTCGACGCCGCGCTCGACGTGGCGCTGCAGGACAATCCCGGCATCCGCGCGGCCGCCTACAGTCTGAGCGCGGCCGAGGCCAATGTCGCCGCCGCCAAGGCCGAATTCATGCCCTCGGCCCGTCTGACCGCCTCCTACGGCGGCTCCAACAACGACTTCGACCGCATCGGCGATATCGGCGACACCACCCGGCTGACGGCCGGCGCCACCATCTCGGTGCCGCTGTTCACCGGCGGCCTCAACAGTTCGCGCGTGGCCCAGGCCTTCGAACGCGCCAACGCCGCCCAGATCAATGTCGAGGGCGAGCGCCGCAACACCCTGCAGGCGGTCAGCTCGGCCTATGCCCAGGCCCTGTCGGCGCGTTCCAGCCTCGAGGCCGGGACCGAGGCCGTTCGGGCCGCCACCGTCGCCGCCGAGGGCGTGCGTCAGGAGGCCCAGGTCGGGCTGCGCACCACCCTGGACGTGCTCAACCAGGAGCTGGAGCTTCGCAACGCCGAGATCACCCTGGCCAGCGCCCGTCGCAACGAATACGTCGCCCAGGCCAACCTGCTCGCCGCCATGGGCCGGCTGGAAGGGGCCGACCTCGATCCGACGCTGACGGTCTATGATCCGGCCGACAACTATGAGCGCGTGCGCAACCGCGGCGGCCTGCCGTGGGACGGCGTGGTCGAGGCCCTCGACCGCATCGTGGCGCCGCCGATCGTGCCGGCCAACGACGCCGAGGACGCGCCGATCGACCAGCAGTTGAAGTCCGAAATCGTCCGGACCGCGCCCCGCGACTGAGACCGCCGGCAGGCGACCCGGACCCGTCCGGTTAACCTGAGAGGCGAAAACGCCCGTTGATTCCGGCGGGCTGAGATGCGACGACAACGGGCGGAGTGGGGGCTGCGGTCCCGCGCCGCATCACCAGATTTCTTGCGTTCGCCGCGCGAGCCTCGGGGTTTCGACATGACCGACCAGACCGCCCAGGAACCGACGATGGAGGAAATCCTGGCGTCGATCCGCCGGATCATCTCCGAAGACGACGCGCCGGCGGAAACCGCTGCTGCGCCGGCGTCGGCGCCCGAATCCGAATCCGAAGGCGAGGCCGCCGCCGAACCGGCCGTCGCCGAATCGGCGCCCGCCGCCGCCGAATCCTCGCCCGCCCTGATGGACGAGTCCCCCGCGATGGAGGAGCCCGCGGCTTCGGAAGAGGACGTGCTGGAACTGACCGACACCTATGAGGCCCCCGCGGCCGAGAGCATCGGCGACCTCGACGTTTCCCCGGCCGCCGACGTCGACCCGTTCCCGGTCGAGGCGGTCAGCGAATCGGCCTTCGCGCCCGAGCCGGAGCACCCCGCGGACACCACCAGCCACGGCCGCTACGACACCCTCGTCGGCGACAGCGCCGCCGCCAGCGCGGCCTCGGCCTTTGCGGGCCTGGCCTCCTCCCTGAAGAAGTCCGAGCCCATGGAACCCTCGCTTCCGTCCGGCCCCACGCTCGACGAACTGGCCCGCGCCCTGCTGCGCCCGATGCTCAAGGAATGGCTGGACGCCAACCTGCCGGGCATCGTGGAGCGCGAGGTACGCAAGGAAGTCGAACGCATCGCCCGCACCGCCGGCTAGCTTCACCTGCGACCTGATCAAGGCTAGATCATTCCGGGGCGGCTCCAGTCGGGGCCGCCCTTTTCCTTTCGTGTAAGACCGCCCCATGCTCGACAAGACCTTCGATCCGAAAGCCGCCGAACCGCGCCTTTACGCGCAATGGGAGGCGAGCGGCCTGTTCGCCCCGCGCCAGGACACGGCGGCCGGGGCCTATTCGATCGTCATCCCGCCGCCCAACGTGACCGGCTCGCTGCACATCGGCCACGCCCTGAACAACACCCTGCAGGACATCCTCGCCCGCTATCACCGGATGAAGGGCAAGGCGGTGCTGTGGCTGCCCGGCACCGACCACGCCGGCATCGCCACCCAGATGGTGGTCGAGCGCCAGCTCGCGGCCGAGGGCAATGTCGGACGCCGCGACATGGGCCGCGACGCCTTCGTCGACAAGGTCTGGGAATGGAAGGCCGAGAGCGGCGGGACCATCGTCCAGCAGCTTCGCCGCCTGGGCGCCTCCTGCGACTGGAGCCGCGAGCGCTTCACCCTCGACGAGGGCCTGAACGCCGCCGTTCGCAAGGTCTTCGTCCAGCTTCACCGCGAGGGCCTGATCTACCGCGACAAGCGGCTGGTGAACTGGGACCCGCACTTCCAGACCGCCATCTCCGACCTCGAGGTCGAGCAGCGCGAGGTCGACGGCCATTACTGGCATTTCGCCTATCCGCTGGCCGACGGCGTCACCTACGAACACCCGGTCGCCTTCGACGACGAGGGCAGGGCGACGGAATGGGAGACCCGCGACTACATCGTCGTCGCCACCACCCGGCCCGAGACCATGCTGGGCGACACCGGCGTGGCCGTGCACCCGGATGATGAGCGGTACGCCGGTCTGGTCGGCAAGGAGATCGACCACCCGATCACCGGCCGGCGCATCCGCATCGTCGCCGACGACTACGCCGATCCGACCAAGGGCTCGGGGGCGGTGAAGATCACCCCGGCGCACGACTTCAACGACTTCGGCGTCGGCAAGCGCACCGGGCTGGCGGCGCTGAACGTGCTGGACGCCTTCGCCCGCATCACCAACGCCGACACGCCCGACGTGCCGGCGGAGTACTGCGGCATGGACCGTTTCGAGGCGCGGAAGGCCATCGTCGCGCGCGCCGAGGCGGAAGGCTGGCTGAAGGAGATCGAGAAGACCCGCCACGTCGTCCCGCACGGCGACCGCTCGGGCGTGGTCATCGAGCCGTGGATGACGGACCAGTGGTACGTCGACGCCCACACCCTGGCCCAGCCGGCGATCAGGGCGGTGGAACAGGGCGACACCGTCTTCGAACCCGCCAGCTATGCCAAGATCTACTTCGAATGGCTGCGCAACATCGAGCCGTGGTGCATCTCGCGCCAGCTGTGGTGGGGCCACCGCATCCCGGCCTGGTACGACGACGAGGGGAACATCTACGTCGGCGAGACCGAGGAGGAGGTCCGCGCCGAGGCCGGCGACCGCCCGCTGCGCCAGGACGAGGACGTGCTCGACACCTGGTTCTCCTCCGCCCTGTGGCCCTTCTCGACCATGGGCTGGCCGGAGCAGACCGAGGACCTCGAAAGCTTCTACCCGACGTCCGATCTGGTGACGGCGGCCGACATCATCTTCTTCTGGGTTGCCCGGATGATGATGATGGGACTTCACTTCATGGATGAAGTGCCGTTCCGGCGCGTCATCATCAACGGCCTGGTCCGCGACGAGAAGGGCCAGAAGATGTCGAAGTCCAAGGGCAACGTCATCGACCCGCTCGGCATCATCGACGAGCTGGGCGCCGACCCGCTGCGCTTCACCATGGCCATCCTGTCGGGTACGCGCGACATCAAGTTGTCGAAGCAACGTATTGAAGGCTATCGCAACTTCGGCACCAAGCTGTGGAACGCCGCGCGTTTCGCCCAGATGAACGAGGCGGTGCGCGTCGACGGCTTCGACCCGGCCGGCGTGGAACAGACCATCAACCGCTGGATCCGTGGCGAGCTGACGAAGGCTGAGCGCCAGGTGTCGGCGGCGCTGGAGGGCGGGCGTTTCGACGACGCCGCCTCGGCCCTGTACCGCTTCGTCTGGAACGTCTTCTGCGACTGGTACCTGGAACTGGCCAAGCCGGTATTCCAGGGCGCGGACGCGGCCGCCAAGGCCGAAACCCGGGCGATGACCGCCTGGACCCTCGACCAGACCCTGAAGCTGATGCACCCGGTGATGCCCTTCATCACCGAGGAGCTGTGGGCCCAGACCGCCGGCGACGGCGCTGCTCGCGACGAGGCGATGCTGATCGGCGCCGCCTGGCCCGACCTGCCCGACGCCTTCGTCGACGCAGGCGCCGAGGCCGAGATCGGCTGGCTGGTCGACCTGGTCACCGAAATCCGCCAGCTGCGCGCCGAGATGAACGTGCCGCCCTCGGCCAGGCCGCCGCTGGCCTTCGTGGCCCCCGACGGGGCGACGGCGGCGCGCATGGACCGCCACCGCGACCTGATCCTGACGCTCGGCCGGGTCGCGGACCTGTCCCGCGCCGAGGCCGCTCCGACCGGCGCAGTGACCTTCGTGAGCGGCGGGGCCACCGCGGCCCTGTCGCTGGCCGGGATCATCGACCTCGCCGCCGAGCGGACCCGGCTGGCCAGGGAGATCGCCGCCTTCGACAGTGACATCGGTCATTTCAACAAGAAGCTGGGCAACCCCAACTTCGTGGCCCGCGCCGCCGCCGAGGTGGTCGGGGAACAGCGCGCCAAACTGGCCGAGGCCGAGGCGGGCAAGGCCAGGCTGCAGGCGGCTCTGGCGCGGCTGGAAGGCCTCTGAGGCGTTGAAGACCCGGCTCGACCAGCTGCTGGTCGCCCGCGGCCTGGCGGAGAGCCGGTCGCGGGCGCGGGCGGCCATCGAGGCGGGCGGGGTCACCATTGACGGCCGCCCGGCCAGGGGCGCGTCCCAGCCGGTGGCGGAAGATGCGGACATCGTCTTCGCCGACGCCCACGACTTCGTCGGCCGCGCCGCCCTGAAGCTGGATCACGCCCTGAACCTGTGGCCGGTGAAGGTCGAGGGTCGCGTCGTCCTCGACGTCGGGGCCTCGACCGGCGGCTTCACCGAGGTCTGCCTGCGGCGCGGGGCGGCGCAGGTGTACGCCGTCGACGTGGGGCAGGGGCAGCTGCATCCGCGCCTCGCCGCCGATCCGCGTGTGGTCAATCTCGAGAAGACCGACGCCCGCACCCTGACGCCGACCGAAATTCCCCAAGCGCCGGAGCTGATCGTCTGCGACGCCAGCTTCATCGGCCTCGCCAAGGTCCTGCCGGCCGCCCTGGCGCTGGCGGCGCCCGCCGCCGAGCTGGTCGCCCTGGTCAAGCCGCAGTTCGAGGCTGCGGGCCCTGGCGCGGTCGGCAAGAAGGGCGTGGTCAAGGACCCCGTGGCCCATCGCGCGGCGGTGGCCTCGGTCTCCGCCTGGCTGGAGGGCGTCGGCTGGGGTGTCTGCGACGTCGCCGACAGTCCCGTCGCCGGCGGCGACGGCAACATCGAATTCCTGCTCCGGGCGCGACGCGACGCCTGATCGCCGCCGGCCCCGACCGGACGTTTCGCCACATCAGGGAAACCCCCAGCTTGTCGGGCCGGTGGGGATCACGACCTCATGGGCGTCTCCGGGAAACCGGCAAAGGGAGTGTTGAGATGCGTATTCGCTCGTTGGTCGCGACCGCGGCGTTGTCGGCGGGGTTGATGGTCCTCGGCCTGGCCACACCCGCTCTGGCTCACTGCGACAGCCTGGACGGCCCGGTCGTCGCGGACGCCCGGCGCGCCATCGCCACCGGCGACGTGGCCCCTGTGCTGAAATGGATACCGACCGACGACGAGGCCGAAATCCGCAGCGCCTTCGACATGACCCTGACGGTTCGCGGCGA
>JADGMZ010000367.1 GCA_015234495.1 Brevundimonas sp.
CCTCGGCCCTGGTCGACATGGACCTGCACACGCGGGCCACGCCGCCGACCGACATCGACGCCTTCGAGCGCGAGAGCCTGGCGCGCATCGGCATGCCGAAGGAGATCGTGATGCGGCACCGCCTGCCGCAGTTCAATCACCTGTTCACCTCGGATTCCTACTCGGCCGGGTACTACTCGTACCTGTGGTCCGAGGTCATGGACGCCGACACCTGGGCCTATTTCGAGGAGTCGGGCGACGTCTTCAATCCGGACATCGCGGCCCGCTACAAGGCGATCATCCTGTCCGAGGGCAACTCCTCGGACCGCGGCGAGGCCTACCGCCGCTTCCGCGGCCGCGACCCGGACGTGACCGCCCTGCTCAAGGTGCGGGGTTTCCCGACCAGCTAGGGATCAGGCGAACACCCGCCGCATGACGGCCCGACGCCCAGGATGCGGCGGGACGGTGGAGTGAAGGCCCGGCGGATCGATCCGCCGGGCCTTTCCCTTGTCAGACCTCGACCAGCGGGACGCGGCTGAGGGCGTAGTCCACCTGGGCCGCGCCCGGCAGCCGGGTGACGGCCTCGTCGCGGACGGCGGCCTGGCAGGCGGCGAACCCGCCGATCATCGGCTTGTTGCGGCACAGCTTGCGGGCCGCGGCGCGGATGCGGGCGTCGAAGGTCTCAGCCCCGGCCGCAGTCGACAGGTCGAGGTCGCCCCATGCGATGCGGACCTCCCCGGCATTGGCCGAGTTGGCCTGGAGCAGGGTGGGGACGGCGGCGAGGGTGAGGACGGCGGCGAGAGAAGCGAGAGTTTTCATGGCGGTCTCCTGGGGAGAGCTGCGTCGCTCTTGGGCGGCGACGCTGGGGGAGATACGGCCACGCTGTTGCGCCGTGATGTGCATTTCGCGGCGGAATAGCGACACCGGGTGAATTCGCGGAAAGCTGAACAGTGATCAGGTTCCCGGGAGCAAATCCCGCCGCCGCCGGTTGCCCTGCGGAAAGGAGACACCGACATGGACGCATTCCCTTGGGGCGTGGTGATCATCGGCGGCCCGATCCTGCTCGGCGCCGCCCTCGTGTGGGCGAAGCTGCGCAGCGCCAAGGCTGACCGTCAGGCCGACCCGGATACGCCGGCGGACGATCCCTCGAAAGGCATGTAGGCCGCCGCGGCGGTTGCCTTGTCTTCGCCCGCCTTTTCCGTCATAAGCCGCGGCTTCCGGCGCAAGTGAACCCTGCGTCTCCACCGGGACGACCCCTGTTTCGACAGGACGAGCCCGGCGAGAACCCCCTGCCGACGTGATCGTCGCCAGGGGCCGTTGTCGTATGGAGCCGTTTCGCCCGCCGGTGTTGAGCGGCCCATTTTCTGGATTCAGGTCATCCTGGCCTGAAGCGAAAATGGGCATGAGGTAGTGAATGTTCGAGGCTCTGAACGAGCGGCTGACAGGCGTCTTCGACCGGATCACCGGGCGCGGCGCCCTGTCCGAAAAGGACGTGGCCGAGGCGATGCGCGAGGTGCGCGTGGCCCTGCTCGAGGCCGACGTCGCCCTGCCCGTCGTCAAGGACTTCATCGCCTTCGCCACCGAGCGCGCCACCGGCGAGGAGGTCATCCGCTCGGTCAAGCCGGCCGACCAGGTGGTCAAGATCGTCTACGACGGCCTCGTCGAGATGCTGGGCGGCGAGGAGCCGGTCCCGCTCAATCTGAACGCCGCGCCGCCGGCCGTGATCCTGATGTCCGGCCTGCAGGGCTCGGGCAAGACCACGACCTCGGCCAAGCTGGCGCTGCGGCTGACGAAGTTCGACCGCAAGAAGGTCATGATGGCCTCGCTGGACACGCGCCGTCCGGCGGCGATGGAACAGCTGGCCACGCTCGGCAAGCAGATCGAGGTCGCCACCCTGCCGATCGTCACCGGCGAGAGCCCGGTGCAGATCACCAAACGGGCGCTGCAGTCGGCGAAGCTGCAGGGCTTCGACGTCTTGATCCTCGACACCGCCGGCCGCATCACCCTCGACGAGGCGCTTATGGCCGAGGTGGCGGAAGTCGCCGCCGTGTCGAAGCCGGTCGAAACCCTGCTGGTCGCCGACAGCCTGACCGGCCAGGACGCGGTGCGGACGGCCAAGGCCTTCCACGAGCGCCTGCCGCTGACCGGCCTGGTGCTGACCCGCGCCGACGGCGACGGGCGCGGCGGGGCCATGCTGTCGATGCGGGCGGTCACCGGCCTGCCGATCAAATATCTCGGCGCCGGCGAGAAGGTCGATGCGCTGGAGGTGTTCGACGCCCGCCGCGTCGCCGGCCGCATCCTCGGTCAGGGCGACATCGTCGCCCTCGTCGAAAAGGCGTCGCAGGAGCTCGACCAGTCCAAGGCCGAGGCCATGGCGCGCAAGCTGGCCAAGGGCCAGTTCGACCTCAACGACCTCGCCGGCCAGCTACAGCAGATGAAGCGGATGGGCGGCCTGCAGGGCATCATGGGCCTGCTGCCCGGCGTGGCCAAGATGAAGGCCCAGATGGCCGACGCCAACATCGACGACCGCATGATCGCCCGTCAGGAAGCCATCATCAGCTCGATGACCAAGGCCGAGCGCAAGAAGCCCGACCTGCTCAACGCCAGCCGCAAGAAGCGCGTCGCCCGCGGCGCCGGCGTCGAGGTCCAGGACATCAACCGCCTGCTCAAGCAGCACCGCCAGATGGCCGACATGGTCAAGTCGATGTCCAAGGGCGGCGGCAAGGGCCTGAAACAGATGGCCGCCGCCATGGGCATGCCCGGAATGGGCGGCGGGGCCGGCGACATGGCCCGCCTCAAGGCGCTGGGCGGCGGCAAGATGCCGGAACCCACGGCCGAAGACATGAAAGCCATCCAGGACCGCCTTGCGGGTCTGGGCGGCGGACAACTGCCGGGAGGCCTTCCGGGCCTGCCGGGCTTTCCTCCCAAGAAATGATTTCGCTTAAAGAAAGAGACTGAAAATGCTGAAGATTCGTCTGGCCCGCGGCGGCGCCAAGAAGCGCCCCTACTACTACATCGTCGTCGCCGACTCCCACTCGCCGCGCGACGGCAAGTTCATCGAGCGCGTCGGCACCTACAACCCGATGCTGCCGCGCGACGGCGAGCAGAAGCGCGTCAGCCTGAAGGCCGACCGCATCGCCGAATGGCTCGGCAAGGGCGCCCAGCCGACCGACCGCGTGGCCCGCTTCCTGAGCCAGGACGAGACCCTGGCCGACAAGGTCAAGTGGACCCAGTCCAACAACCCGAACAAGGCGCAGCCGGGCAAGAAGGCCCAGGAACGCGCCGCCGAACGCGCCCAGCGCGAAGCCGACCGCGCCGAGGCCGAAGCCGCCGCCAAGGTCGAGGCCGCCGAAGCCGCCGCCCGCGCCAAGGAAGAGGCCAAGGCCGCCGCCGAAGCCGCCAAGAACGCCCCGGCCCCGGAACCGGAAGCCGCCGCCGAGGAAGCTCCGGCCGCCGAAGCCGCTGCTGAAGAGGCCCCGGCCGCCGAAGCCGCGACCGAGGAGGCCCCGGCCGAGGCCGCTGCCGAAGACGCTCCGGCCGCCGAGGCGACCGAAGAGAAGACCGAGGCCTGAGGCCTCGATTCCGCTGCGGCGGACTGAGACGAACGGAAAGCAGCGTCCGGACGCCCCGGGCGCTGCTTTTTCATTTATCAGGGTGCGGCGACCGCGCTTCGCGCTAGTTGAGGCCGCGGGATTCAGGACGAGGCGGCGATGACCACCGACACGAAGCTCATCCTCGTCGCCCAGGTCGCCGGCGGGTTCGGGGTCAAGGGCGAGGTGCGGGTCACGGCCTATACGGCCGAGCCGATGGCGCTGCTGTCCTATGGCCCGCTGCTGCGCGCCGACGGATCGGTGGGCCTGACCCTGACCTCGGCGCGACCGGACAAGAACGGCGTCGTCGGACGGGCCCGGGAAGTGGCCACCAAGGAAGAGGCCGACGCCCTGCGCGGGCTCAAGCTGCACGTGCCGCGCGACCGCCTGCCGGAGCCGGACGAGGACGAATTCTACCTGACCGATCTGGTCGGCCTGCAGGCGCGCGATCCGGACGGGACCGCGCTCGGCGCGGTGAAGTCGGTGCAGAATTTCGGGGCCGACGACATGCTCGAGATCGCCCCGGCCGCGGGAGGTCCGACCTGGTACCTGCCGTTCACCCGCGAAGCCGTGCCCGAACTGCACATCGCCGACGGCTGGCTGCTGGCCGTGCGGCCGGCCGAAGTCGGCGAGCGCGAGCCGGACTGAACCTTGGCCGCTGCGGGGCGTTAGTCCCGCTGCATCACAGGGAGTCAGGCGGCCATGGGAATTTTCAGTTCGATCTGGGACCGGATCAGGGGACATCGTCCCGGGGCGACGCCGGCCGCCCCAACTCCGCAGGCGGCGCCCGCCGCCCCCGCTTCGCCGGCCCCCGCGACGGCGGTGGACGTTGAGGCCGTGCTCGTCTCCATGGCCGAGATGAAGGGCGAGTCGGCCGGCAACTGGCGCACCTCGATCGTCGACCTGCTCAAGCTGCTCGGTCTGGACTCCAGCCTCGAGGCTCGCAAGGAGCTGGCCCAGGAGCTGGGCGTCAACGCCGGCCCGCACGGCAGCGCCGAGCAGAACATCGCCCTGTCGAAGGCCGTCTGGCGCAAGCTGGAGGAAAATGGCGGACTGGTCCCGGACTCGCTCCGGGACTGACGCAAGGCGGCGGCGGAACCCGTTCGGCCCCGCCGTGCGCAGCGCTAGCTGTTGTCTTCGGTCGGCGCGGCCGGGCCGTTCTTCTTGATCGAGTCGATGGCGTTCTGGGCCGAGGCCTTGGACGAATAGCCTTCGGTCGAGAAGATGGTCTCGGCATTGTATTTGAAGCGGACGCGGTACTCGCCAGCCTTGTCCTTGTAGATCTCGAACTTGTGGGCCATCGGAACTCTCCTGTCGGGGGAATGGTCAAGCTGTCACAGGCGCGGCCGGGGTCCAACCCGGAAACGTCGGGCGCCCGACACAGCTCGTGATCGGGAGCCGCGGCCCGAGGCGGGCGTTGTCCCGCCATGCCCTCGAGCGTCATCCGCCGCTTCAGCTATGACGAACCGCAGCGCCGCCTGCGCGTCACCTTCACCAGCGGCGACGTCTATGAGTACGACGGCGTGCCGCCGGAGGTGAACGCCGCCTTTCGCGAGGCCTTCTCCAAGGGCCGCTTCTTCGGCCCCAACATCCGCGATCGCTACCCCTATCGCCGGGTCGAGCGCGGCAGCGCCGATGCGCGATAGCCGCGGCGGCCGCTTTTGCGCCGGGGCGAACCATGGCTAAGGTGCCAGTCTCACGACCTGATGGGAGTTGGCGATGCGCCGGACCGTTCTCGCCCTGCTGGCCACGACCGCCCTTCTCGCAGCCTGCCAGCCGCCCGGCGAGGCGCCTGTCGCCGAACCGGCGGCCACCGACGCGGCGCCGCCCGAAATGCCCGCCGACGCCCCGCCCCAGGAAGAGGTCGACCCGGATCTGGCCGCCGCCGACGGGGCCGGCGCCTGCCTGGCCGAGATCGGGGCCGCCGCCTCCGCCCGGCTGGTCGAGCGCTGCATCGCCGTCAGCCCCGCCACCCATCCACCGTGCAATGCCGCCAACCCCTGCGCCATGATCCAGGGCGAGATCGACCGGTCGTGCGCCATGTACGGGCCCAGGGAGACCAGACCGGGGCAGTGCGACGCTTAACGGTTCCTAGAGCCTAAAACCCTAGCCTCGCGGGCCATGACACCCGTCCAGACGCCCCCCGACCTGCGCGCCCTGACCTCGCTGCGGTTCCTCGCCGCCCTGTGGGTGGTGATGTTCTCGGCCTGGCCGCACCTCGACGTCGACTTCACGCCAGTCGCCATGACCAAGGGCTATCTCGGCGTGGAGGTCTTCTTCGTCCTGTCCGGCTTCATCCTCAGCCACGTCTATCTGGAGGCGGCCGGGCGCCGCGAGGGCTTCAGCTATCGCGGCTTCCTGTGGGCCCGGATCGCACGGGTGTTTCCGCTGCACCTGGTCACCCTGGCGGGGATGATCGGGCTCGGCGTGGTCGCCACCCTGGCCGGAATCGCTGTCAGCGAGAGCCTGATCGACTGGCGCTCCCTGCCCGCACATCTGACCCTGACCCACGCCTGGGGGCTGGCCTCCAGCGCCGCCTTCAACCACCCGTCGTGGTCGATCTCGGCCGAGTGGTTCGCCTATCTGAGCTTCCCGGCCTTCGCCTTCGTGGCCTGGCGGCTGCGCGACCGGCCGGTGCTGGCCACAGCCCTGGCCGCCGGCGGGGCGCTGGCTCTGTACGCCGTCTTCGAGCCGCTCGCCGGCTTCTCCCTGACCGAGGCCACCTTCCGCTGGGGCGCGCTCAGGATCGTTCCGTGCTTCGCCCTGGGCTGCGCCCTCTATCTGATCCACCGGCGCGCCCCCGTCCCCCATGCCGGAGCGCTGGCGGCGGTGAGCGGCGCCGCCCTGCTGGGCTGCGCCTCCCTGGGTCTGTGGGATCCGCTGGTGGTGCTGGCCGCCGGCGGCCTGATCCTCGGGCTCGGCGGCCTCGACAACGCCCGCGCCGGGGCGCTCGCCTCGAAGCCCGCTGTCTATCTCGGCGAGATTTCCTACTCGATCTACATGGTCTGCGCGCCGGTGCTGCTGCTCGGCGTCAACGTCGCCGCGCGCCTGACCGGAGCCGAGGACAAACAGCTTCACGTGATTGTGTGGCTGGCGGTGCTGGCGATGATCCCGGCGGTTGCGGCGGCCACCTATCACCTTGTCGAACGCCCGGCCCGCACGGCCCTGAGAGGACTGGCGAACCGAAACGGCCCAGCTTCCGGCCCGGCCGTCGGGCAGACGAATTCGCCTGAAAGGGTTCTTCAACCCTCCGAAACTATCGTCTAAGGCTGATTCCACAGGCAGGTCGGGAAACACGCCAGCATGATGAAACGGCTCACAGCCGCCGCGGTTGCGGCGACCCTCGGATGTTTCGTGCTGGGCGCCTCCGCGCCCGCCGCGACGGCCGGTGAGCCCTACTGGCAGTGCGTGACCTTCGCCCGCATGTTCTCGGGCATCCAGATTTTCGGCGACGCCCACACCTGGTGGCGTCAGGCCCAGGACCGCTTCGAGACCGGCCAGCGCCCCCAGACCGGAGCGGTGCTGACCTTCCAGCCCGTCGGCCGCATGAGCCGCGGGCACGTCGCTGTCGTCTCGGAGGTCCTCACCGACCGGGTCATCCGCGTCACCCACGCCAACTGGGGCGGCAGCCGCGGCAAGGTCGAGGAGAACGTCACCGTCGTCGACGTCTCGAACGGCGGCGACTGGAGCGCGGTCAAGGTCTGGTACAACCCGATCAACGACCTCGGCAGCACCGTCTATCCGACCTACGGCTTCATCTACAAGGCGCCCGCCGAGCGGCCCGAGGGGCTGCTGATGGCGTCGGTTCCGGCCACCGCCGGCCAGCCCTGAACCCCTGAACCATTTCCGCACCGTCGCGCTGATGCTTGACGGCGGCGCCCCCGCCGCGCTCCATGACCGCGACCGGGAGACCTCCATGCGCGCCTTCACCCCCCTCGCCCTGACCGTCGCCGTGCTGGCGCTCGCCGCCTGTTCGCAGCCGGCCGAGGCCCCCGTGGCGCCCGAGCCGGCGCCGGCCGCCGCCCCGACGCTGGGCGGGATCGATCTGACCCGGCCGCTCCACATCGGCGGCAACGAGCCGTTCTGGGCCATCGAGATGACCGGCCCGGAGATGGTCTATTCCGGCGTCGACCGGCCCGAGCAGCGCGCGCCGCAGGGCCAGCCGACCCTGCAGGGCACCATGGCCACCTGGGAATCCACCACGGGCGCCGGCCAGCCGCTCAGGATCACACTGACTGCGACCGACTGCAGCGACGGGATGAGCGACCGGGTCTGGCCGCTGACCGCCATGGTCGAGATCGCCGGCGAGTCCCTGACGGGCTGCGCCGCCACCGCCAGCGCCCACCGCGCGGCGGGAGAGAGCGGCCGGGTCGTCGACCCGGGTCAGCCCGCCGGCTGATCCCGCAGCGTCCTGAGCGCGCCGAGCCGCGCGAAGGCCAGGGTCAGCGCCTTGCGCCGGGCCGGGGCCAGCGGCGCCGAACAGGCTTCGCGCACCACCGCCCCGCCGAAGCCGTCGGCCACGATCAGCCCCGGTTCGTCCGGCAGGATGTCGCCGGGAAACTCCGGCGCCACGGCGAAGTAGAACAGGTCGCAATACGGCCGGTACTCGCCCCATTTGCGGTCGACGCGGAAATCCTCGACCCCCGACTTGACCTCGCAGATGGCGATCTCGCCGCGCGGCCCCAGGGCCATGACATCCGCCCGCCGGCCGTTGGGCAGGCCGACCTCCAGCAGCGGCGCAAAGCCCATGTCCGCCATCAGCCGCGCCGCGCCGCGGGTGACTGACAGGGTGGTCGCGGGACGGCTGAAGACGAGGTCGATGTGGATCGCGGCAGCGGGCATGCGCGAGTTATGTTCCGCATCCGTTCCGGTTTCAAGCGGCGGCGCTACAGGATGAACCGGCTGAGATCCGCGTCGCGCGCCAGGTCGGCGACCCGCTCGCGCACCTGGTCGCCGTCGAAGGCGACGGTCTGGCCAGCCAGGTCGGAGGCCTTGAACGACGTCTCCTCCAGCACCCGCTCCAGCACCGTCTGCAGCCGCCGGGCGCCGATGTTCTCGACCGTGGTGTTGGCCGCCACCGCTGCGTCCGCCAGCGCCGCGACGGCGTCGTCGGTGAAGGTCAGGGTGACGTCCTCCGTGGCCAGCAGGGCCTGGTTCTGGCGGATCAGATTGGCCTCGGGCTCGGTCAGGATGCGCACGAAGTCGTCGCGGGTCAGGGCCTTGAGCTCGACGCGGATCGGCAGCCGGCCCTGCAACTCGGGCAGCAGGTCCGATGGCTTGGCCACATGGAAGGCGCCCGAGGCGATGAACAGGACATGGTCCGACTTGGCCGGACCGTATTTGGTGGACACCGTGGTGCCCTCGATCAGGGGCAGCAGGTCGCGCTGCACGCCCTCGCGGCTGACGTCGGCGCCCGAGGCGCCCTGCCGCGCCGCCACCTTGTCGATCTCGTCGAGGAAGACGATGCCCTCGTTCTCGGCCAGCAGCACGGCCTCTCGCGTCAGGCTGTCCTGATCCAGCAGCTTGTCGCTCTCCTCGGTGATCAGCGGCCCGACCGCGTCGCGCACCGGCAGCTTGACGGTCTTCGTCCGCCCGCCGCCCAGCTTGCCCAGCATCTCCGACAGATTGATCATCCCGACATTGCCGCCGCCCGGCAGGTCGATGCCCTGCATCGGCGACGAGGTGTCGGCCAGCGACAGCTCGACCTCCTTGTCGTCCAGTTCGCCGGCGCGCAGCTTCTTGCGGAAACTCTCGCGCGTCGCCGGCTGCGAACCGGGCCCCACGAGAGCGTCGAGGATGCGCTCCTCGGCGGCGGCCTCGGCCTTCGCTTTGACCCCGCTGCGGCGCTTGTCGCGCACCATGACCAGGGCCGCCTCGACGAGGTCGCGCATGATCTGGTCGACGTCGCGGCCGACGTAGCCGACCTCGGTGAACTTGGTCGCCTCGATCTTGAGGAAGGGGGCCCCGGCCAGGCGCGCCAGCCGCCGGGCGATCTCGGTCTTGCCGACGCCGGTCGGCCCGATCATCAGGATGTTCTTGGGCGTCACCTCGTCGCGCAGGTCTTCGGGCACGCGCTTGCGCCGCCAGCGGTTGCGCAGGGCCACGGCGACGGCGCGCTTGGCGTCGTCCTGGCCAACGATGAAGCGGTCGAGTTCGGAGACGATTTCGCGGGGAGAAAGGTCGGTCATCACACGCAGATAGGGCGGCTCAGCCCGCAGCGGGAGGGGGCGGGGGCGAAGGCGGCGGCGGTGGGGCCGGGATCAGCTGGGCGAGGACGATCTTCCAGCCGCCCTCCTGCCGCTGCCACAGCCTCACATAGTGGCCGGACCGCGACTGGCCCTCGCGCAACCAGTCCGCCCGTCCGTAGGTCCAGACCAGATCGCCATAGTCGGAGGCGCCGCCGCCTTCGGTGGGCCCGAAGCGGAATGTAGCGGGCCAGCCGGACAGGGTCTCGGCGAAGTCCCCACGGCCGATCGCCGGCGGCCGGGGCGCGACATACAGCCGCCCGTTGTCGGCGAGCACGGCGAGATGGGCGGCCTTCTGATCAACGGCGGCCGCCAGCGCCAGCGCCGCTTCCTCCGCCCTGACGGGGTCCATGGCCCGTTCGGCCGCCGGCACCCGTGACGGGGCCTCGCCCTCGCGGACGACCTGCAGGAGCGCGGGCCCGGGCGGCAGGATCACGGGTTCGGCATCCGGCCCCGGCACGTCCGCCGCGCTGGCGCCGGAGCCGCCGTCGTAGACCCATTTCCACGACCCGTCGGGCTGGCGCTTCCAGATGGTGAAATAGTGCCCCGTCCGCTGGCCGTTCAACGCCACGCCTCCGGTGGTGAAGCC
>JADGMZ010000368.1 GCA_015234495.1 Brevundimonas sp.
CGGGCGGCTCATCGCCTTCCGGGGCGGCGGCGAGCTTGCGCGGACCGAAACCCCTGCCGTGACGCGCCAGCGTTAGTTTGTCCGGGGCGCCCCGACGGCGTCGGCGAGCAGGGCGAACACGCCCTCGGCGTCGACCGTCATGGCCCAGCGGTGCGGCCGCGTCCCCGCCACCGCCTCGCGGAACTCCACCGCCGTATGGCCGCGGGTCAGGTCGCTCTGCGTCTCCACCGCGATGCGGCAGGGCCTCAGTTCGAACAGCCCGGGCCGCGCCAGCCAGGCCACCGGACAGACGTCGTGCACCGGCGGCGCGTCCCAGCCGACGATCTCCCGCTCGACCCGCTGCGAAAAGCGCATCATCGCCGCCGCCGTTTCCGCCGTCGGCGTGCCGATCTCCTCCAGCCCCGCGATCCGCGCCCCGGTGGCCCGCGCCTGGTGCGTCGCATCCAGTCCGAACAGCACCACCTCGCAGCCGCTGGCCAGCACCTCGGCCGCGGCCTCGGGGTCGGCCCAGATGTTGAATTCGGCCGAGGCGGTGATGTTGCCGCCCTCGCTGCGCGCCCCGCCCATCGCCGCCACCGGCCCCAGCCGCCGGGCCAGCTCCGGCGCCTTGCGCAGGGCCAGCGCCAGATTGGTCATCGGCCCCAGCACCGCCAGGGCGGTCGACCGCTCCGGACGCGCCATCACCAGCTCCACCAGGGCGTCGACCGCATGTCCGTCCGCACACGGAGCATCCGGCTCGAACGGCGCCAGGTCGCCCAGTCCTTCCGGCCCGTGGAATTCGCCGGCCCCCGCCGGCGCGCGCCTGAGCGGCCGCTCCGCACCGGCGAACACCGGCACGTCCTCGCGGCCGGCGATCTGCCTCAGCATCCGCGCATTCCGCGCCGTCTTCTCCACCGGCACATTGCCGCCCACCGTGGTGACGGCCAGCAGGTCCAGCGCCTCCGCGCCGAACGCCAGCATCAGGGCCACGGCGTCGTCCACGCCGGGGTCGCAGTCGATGATCAGGGCCTGTCGCGTCATCCGCCCTCAGTGCCGCGCCCCGCGCCCCGCCGCAATCCTCAGGCGCAGGCCTTCACGCACGCCGCCGCCAGCACCTCGGCCGAATCGACCAGCGGGACCGGCGCCTCGTCGGGCTCCAGCAGCAGCGGAACCTCGGTGCAGCCGCCGATCACCGCCTGCCCCCCGCGCGCGGCCAGGGCCGCCGCCAGCCGCCGCATCTCCGCCCGCGGCCCGTCGCCCAGGTCGCCGGCCTTGAAGCCCAGCACCGCCGCCATGAAGTCCGCACGCTCCGCCTCGTCCAGCGTCTCAGGCTCCAGCCCGGCCGCGGTCAGCGCCTCGACGTACAGCGCCGTCCCGCCCGGCGTCGCCAGCACCCCGACGCGCCGCGCCCCCGTCGCCCCGGCCGCCGTCACCGTCTCGGCGATCATGTCAATGAAGGGCAGGCCCGCGGCGCGGATCGCCTCCACATGGGCGTGGGCGGTGTTGCACGGCATGGCCAGCACCTCGGCCCCCATCTCCCCCAGTCGCGCCGCCATCTCGCCCAGCGCGCGCCGGGCCCCCTCCGGGTCGCTGTGCCGGTTGGGAACCTGCGGGTTCAGGTCGACCAGCATGCGCACATGGTCCTCGTCGCCGGCCGCCGGGGTCAGGGCCTGCACCCGCGCCATGAAGGCGGTCGTCGCCGCCGGCCCCATGCCGCCCAGAACCCCCAGAATTCTCGCCATCGCCACGCTCCCGTGCAGCCGGCGCTTGCCAGCCGCGCCGTTCGCCGCCCTTATGCGGGCAATCACAGAGGACGCCAATGCAGACCAAAACCGAGGCCGCGACCGCCCTGATCACCAACGACGCCGTCGTCCTCGGCCTGCTCGCCGTCATCCTCGGCGGCGTCTTCTGGGCCTCGAACCTGAGCCACCCGTGGGTCAAGCGGTTCTTCACCGTCATCCCGGCCCTGCTGCTGTGCTATTTCCTGCCCTCGCTGCTGACCACCTTCGGGATCGTCGATCCCGAGACCTCGCGGCTCTATTTCATCGCCTCGCGCTTCCTGCTGCCGGCCGCCCTCGTCCTGCTCACCGTCTCGGCCGACCTGCCGGCGGTGTTCGGGCTCGGCCCCAAGGCGGTGATCATGTTCTTCACCGGCACCATCGGGGTGATGATCGGCGGCCCGGTCGCCCTGCTGCTGACCAGCTGGATCGCCCCCGACCTGATGGGCGCCGGGCCCGAGGCCATCTGGCGCGGCATGGCCACCGTCGCCGGCAGCTGGATCGGCGGCTCGGCCAACCAGACCGCCCTCTACGAGATCTACGGCGCCGGCCCCGACGTCTTCTCCATCTGGATCGCCGTCGATGTCGTCGTCGCCAATATCTGGATGGCCGTGGTCCTGTGGATCGCCGCCAACCAGCGCATGGTCGACCGCTGGTTCCGCGCCGACGCCTCCGCCGTCGACCGCGTCCGCGACAAGGCCGAGGCCTATGAGGCCGAGACCGCCCGCATCCCGGCCCTCAAGGACCTGATCTTCATCCTCGCCGTCGGCTTCGGCGCCGTCGGCCTCGCCCACGCCGTCGCCGATCCGCTGTCCGCCTGGTTCGGCGCCAGCTTCGACTGGGCCCAGCGCCTGTCGTTCGACTCCAGCTTCTTCTGGCTGGTGCTGGTCGCCACCGTCATCGGCGTGCTGCTGTCCTTCACCGGCGCCCGCAGGCTGCAGGGCCCCGGCGCGGCCAAGGTCGGCTCGGTCTTCGTCTATGTGCTGGTCGCCACCGTCGGCCTGAACATGAACATCGGGGCCATCCTCGATTCCCCCGTCTACTTCCTGATCGGCGGGGTCTGGATGCTGATCCACGTGGCCCTGATGGTCGGCATGGCCTTCCTGATCCGCGCCCCCAGCTTCTTCCTCGGCGTCGGCTCCATGGCCAACATCGGCGGCGCCGCCTCGGCCCCGGTCGCCGCCGCCGCCTTCCACCCCTCCCTGGCCCCGGTGGGCGTGCTGCTGGCCGTGGTCGGCTACATCATCGGCACCGCCGCCGCCTGGTTCACAGGCCTGGTGATGATGCAGATCGCCGCCGGGGCGGGCTGATCGACCGGGCCACGCAACCCTCCGCTGCGGCGGGGGGTTCCCTCTTTCGCCCGCAGACGAAGGAGAACGGTCATGACGCGCTACAAGGTCGGCTATCTGGTCGGCAGCCTGTCGAAGGACTCGATCAACCGCAAACTGGCCAGGGCCCTCGCCCGCCTGGCCCCGCCCGAACTGGAGCTGTCGGAGATCCCCTTCGCCGACCTGCCGCTCTACAGCTACGACTTCGACGCCGACTACCCGCGCGTGGCCCGCGATTTCAAGGGCGCGATCAGCGACTCCGACGCCATCCTGTTCGTCTCGCCCGAGTACAACCGCTCCATCCCCGGCGCGCTCAAGAACGCCATCGACTGGGCCAGCCGCCCCTACGGCTCCAACGCCTTCACCCGCAAGCCGACCGCGGTCATCGGCGCCTCGCCCGGCTCGATCGGCACCGCCATAGCCCAGCAGCACCTCAAGGGCGTTCTGGCCTTCTGCAACGCCCCGCTGATGAACTCGCCCGAGGCCTACATCCAGTTCACCCCCGGCCTCGTCACCGACGACGGCGAGGTCACCGTCCAGTCGACCGAGGAATTCCTGCGCAACTTCATGGCCGAGTTCGCCCTCTTCATCGGCCGGGTCCACACGGTGCTGCCGCGCGAGCGTTAGGAAAGCGGGGACACACACCACTTTCGGGCAGCCGCCCTCGTGATCCGATCAACGACCGAAAGTGGTGTGTCCCCACTTTCCCCCACTTCCCTACAGCCCCGCGCCCACCACGCTCTCATATCCGAACAGCCCCTGCGCCCCGCCGGTGTGCAGGAACACCACCGTCTCGCCCCTGAACGCGCCCGTCTTCGCCAGCGCGATCAGCCCCTTCATCGCCTTGCCGCTGTAGACCGGGTCCAGCACGATTCCGTCGGTCCGCGCCGCCAGCTTCAGGGCGTCGATCACGCCCTGATCGACCAGTCCGTAGCCCTCGCCGACGTAGTCGCAGTCCGCCACGACCATCTCCGGCGTCACCGCCTCGGGCCGCCCCAGCAGGGCCGCCGTCTCGCGCGCCAGCTTGAGCACATTCTCCTCCTGCTTTGGCTTCGGCGCCCGCACCCCGATGCCCAGCACCGGAATGTCCGCCCCCATCACCGCCAGCCCGGCCACCAGCCCGGCGTGGGTCCCGGCGCTGCCGGTCGCGGTGACGATCCGGTCGACCCTCAGGTCCAGCTCGTCGGCCCCGACCACGATCTCGCGGGCGCAGTCGACATAGCCCAGCGCCCCGACCGGGTTCGAGCCGCCGCCCGGGATCACATAGGGCCGCCCGCCCCGCGCCCGCACCTGCGCCGCCGTCGCCTCCAGCTCGGCCGCCATGTCGGTCCCGCCCGCCACGAACCGAACCCCCGCCCCGAACAGCCGGTCCAGAAGCACGTTGCCGTTGGCGGTATAGTCGTGCGCCTTCGACCCGGTCCGCTCCTCCAGGATGACCTCGCAGGCCAGCCCATGCGCCGCCGCCGCCGCCGCCGTCTGGCGCACATGGTTCGACTGCACCGCCCCCTGGGTCACCAGCGTATCGGCCTCCTGCTCGAAGGCCTCGCCGAGCAGAAATTCCAGCTTGCGCGTCTTGTTGCCGCCGCCGGCCAGTCCGGTGCAGTCGTCGCGCTTGATCCACAGATCGACGCCCAGTTCCTCACCCAGCCGCGGCAGCGGCTCCAGCGGCGTCGGCAGATGGGCGAGGCGGACACGGGGAAAGCGGGCGAGATGCATGGGAAGCTCCTTGTCGCCCGCCTTCTAGCCCATCCCGGCCGGAATGCCGAAGGGGCGTCAGACGGGGCCGGCGGCCTCTCCGACGGCGGCGCCCGGCGGCACGGTGCGGCCGCGGAGGGCCTCGGCCAGTCCGGTGGAACTGAGCGTCGGATTGGCGATCAGGGCGTCGAGGCGATCGCGGATGTCGCGGTCGAGGGCCACCCCCGCCATCCCCCAGCCGGCGAACAACAGGTCGTCGACCCGACGCCGGTCCACCAGCACCAGGTCATAGTGGCGCGGGTCGTCCTCGAGCCGTCGCAACAGGGCGTCCAGGGCCTGAGGCTCGCCTTCAAGCGCCTGAACGAAATGGCCGTCATGGCCAACCAGGGCGCCGCCGATGCCCTGCTCCAGATTGACCGCCTGGGCCCGGCGGGCGATCTCGGCCGCCTGCGCGGCGAGGTCCCGGCGGCTCGTCGCCGTACTCACATAAATCAGCCGATCCGGCATACGCACCCCATCACACCACTCCGGCCCACAGGCCCCTCCGCTACAACCTTTGCGATTAATAACGCAGACAACGTGATAAAGTCGTGGGGTTCTTCAGCCGTCGACAGACTTTTTTCGCTTCGCCGGCGATGACGCCGGAACCGATGTCGCGGACCGTTGTTTATCGATCGGACCAAGCGGCGATGCGCGCTCGACTAGTCCACCAGCGGCCCGGCCTCTGCCACGCCCCCCCGACGCAGGCCGGGCCGCACCTTATCTGGACATCGCGAAGCAGGGCTTAGGGCTTTTAGGGCTTAGGGCTTAGGGCTTAGAAATTAGGAGGAGCAGACTCCTGGCCATGGGTCTTGGCCCCGGCGATTAAGCCCTAAGCCCTAAGCCCTCCCTTGCCGCCCCGGCCCCATGGCGTGATGCTGTTCCCATGGCCGAATCGCCTGCCGCTCCCGCGCGCCTGCGCGACCGCTCCGCCACCGAGGCCCTGATCGTCGAGGCCGGCGAGCGCATCCTGCTGCGCGACGGCTTCCCCGGGCTCAACGTCCAGACCCTCGCCGCCGAGGCCGGCTGCGACCGCAAGCTGGTCTATCGCTATTTCGACGGCGTCGACGGCGCGGTCGAACGCATCGCCGCCCGCGCCCACGCCTCTCTGGTCCGTTACCTCGACGCCGTCCCCGCCTCGGGGACCGAATCCCTGCGCTGTTTCGCGCGCGAGAGCCTGTCCGCCTGGCTGGGCGCCCTGCGCGCCAGCCCCCTGACCCTCCGCTTGATGGCCTGGGCCCTGGTCGAGTCCTCGCCCCTGCTCAACCGCATCGAGGCCGAGCGTTCGGCCGTGCTGCAGGCCTGGATGCGCGAGCGCCGCCCCCGGCTGCGCACCCCGCCGGCCGGTGACGCGGTGGCTGTCAACGCCGTGCTTCTGGCCGCCGTCCAGCACCTCGCCCTGTCCGGCGGCGCCAGACCCGGCGTCGGCGGGGTCGCCCTCGACGACGCCGGCTGGGCGCGCATGGAATCGGCGCTGGACCAGCTTCTGGCGGCCTTTCCGGACTGACGACGCATCCGGACGCGGCCTCCACGGCCTCTGAGCGGGGAGAACCTTTCCAAGGCGCCCATGTCCGACCTCCGTCCCGCCGCCCGTCTGAAACGTTACGCCCCCGGCGTGGACCAGCCGGCCCATGCCCATGAGGCCGCCCACATCTCGCTGGTCGTCGCTGGCGGGTTCAGCGAAACCGACTCGCGGGGCGTCCGCACCGTGTCGTCGGGTCGAACAGGCCTGCGGCCCGAGGGACTGCGCCACGCCGTCCGGTTCGGCGCCGCGGGCGCCATGGTCCTGACCTTCGAGCCGCCGCCGCGCCCGGACGGCCGTCCCGTGGTCAGCGAGCCGGCCTGGTCCCCGGTTCTGCCCGGAACCCATCTGCGCCGCCTGACCCCGATGCTGCTGGAGGACGGCGAAACCGCGCGGGAGGCCGCCTGGGATCTCCTCGCCCTGTGCCGGGCGGCCCCGGCCAGACCGCGTCCGGACGCCTGGCTGCGCGCCGTGCGCGAACAGCTGGTCGAGTCCCCCGGTCCCGCCCGCCTGACCGACATCGCCCATCGGGCGGGCCGCCACCGGGTCTATCTGGGGCGCGCCTTCCTCGCCGCCTTCGGCGAGACGCCGTCCGTCTTCCGTCGCCGGGCCATGCTGGACCGCGCCCTGTGCCTCGGCGCCCACGGCGTCCCCGCCGCCCTCGCGGCGGCCGAGGCCGGCTTCGCCGACCAGAGCCATTTCACCCGCGCCTGCCGTGACGTCTTCGGCCTGCCCCCCGGCCGCCTGATCGCGCGCGCGGCCCAGGTTGCATCCGTCCAATAAGCGCACGCCCCGGCCGTCCAGTCTGGCGCTCCCACACCGGAGAGCTCATGCGCCCGCACCTTTTCACCGCCCTGTCCGCCGCCCTTGTGCTCGCCACCCCCGTCGCGGCGGAGATCGGGATTGCGCCCGCCGCGAGCGCAGCCCAAGTCGAGCCGGCCGGCGACGCCGACTTCAGGCGCGCCGCCGACACGGTGCTCGGCCTGGCGCGGGCGGCCTCGGAACAGCCGGGGGCGGCGCCCGCCCTTTCGGTGGTCATGGTCCGGCGCGGCCGACCGCCGGTGATCTGGACGCACGGTCGTCTCTCGGCCGACCCGGCTTCCGCCGCCGTCAACGGCAGGACGCCCTTCTATATCGCCTCCCAGACCAAGGCCTTCGTCGGCCTGCTGGCGGTCAAGCTGGAGGCCGAAGGCGTCTTCGACCTCGACCTGACCCTGGCCGACGTCTGGCCCCAGGTAAGCCTGCCGTCCGGCGCCGACCCGGCCGCGATCACCTTTCGCGATCTGCTCAGCCATCAGGGACCGCTTGAGAACGAGGCGCTGTCGTTCCGCACCTCCTACAGCGACCGCGTCCCGGCGGCCGACTACGCCCGGCTGCTCTCGACCGGCTCCTCGGCCCGCGCCCCCGGCTATGACTATTCCAATCTCGGTTACCTCCTGTACGGCGCGGCCCTGGAGCTGAAGACCGGCCGCGACTGGCGCGACTGGCTGGAGCTGGCCGTGCTTCGGCCCGCCGGCATGACCCGTTCCGGCGCCCGCCCGAGCCGCTTCGACGGCGTGCCCGCCTACCATCGCTGGATGGGCGAACAGGGATGGGATGTCTTCGCGGGCAAGCCCGACGACCTGATGCACGCCGCGGGCGGACTCGTCGTCGCCCCCGACGACATGGCCCGCTGGCTGGCCATCCAGCTGGGCGAGACCAATGACGCCGTCCGCCCGGAATGGGTCCGGGAGGCGCAGACCCGGCTCGTCGTCGCAGACATCCAGGGCGACGTCATCGCCTGCCAGGGTTACGCCATCGGCTGGAATGTCTGTCGTCTGGGCGCCGTCGACATCCGCGCCCACGGCGGCAGCTACACGGGGATGCGTTCCGCCATGGCCGTCTCGCCCGAACTCGGCGTGGCCATCGCCGTCTTCTCGACCAGCGACAGCCTGACCGGCGGCCTCGGCCAGACCCTGGTCCAGACCTTCTTCGAGACCGTCCAGGATCCCGCCTACGCCACGACCTCGCCCGGGGATTTCGGCGCCCGCTACGCCGGACGCCTCGCCACCTTCGCCGGACGCCGCATGGCCCAGGTCGAGCAGCGCCGCGCGGCCGAACACTGGGGCGGCTGGACCTGGCGTCCGACCGCCGCCGACCGCGAGGCCTATGCCGGCGTCTACCGTCATCCGACGCTGGGCGACTATGTCGTCTCGTCCGATAGCGAGGCGGTTCACGCCCGCCTCGGAGTCGTCGAACGCGCCCTCGAGCCGGCGGCGCCCGACCTGTTCGCCATCGCCGACGGCCGCGCCGACCCGCCCGACCCGTTCCGCTTCGAGCGCGCCGACGGACGCGTCACCGCCGTCGTGTGGGAGGACCAGCGGTTCGAACGGGTCGACTAGACCCCCGGGGGGAGCCGGAGCGCGGCCTCAGGCGTTGCCGTTTCATGATCGTCAGCTTCGCCTTGGACCGGGACCGCGAGCTGGGCTACGCCCGCGACCTCGGCCGCGCCTTCGGCGGGGCCCTGCTGTTCAGCCTGCCGCTGCTGATGACCATGGAGATGTGGTGGTTCGGCTTCGTGCTCGCGCCGTGGCGGCTGGCGACCTTCCTGCTCGCCGCCCTGCCCCTGCTCCTCGGCCTCGCCTACTACGCCGGCTTCAGCGCCCGCCATCGCGGCCTCGCCCACGCCCTGCTCGACACCGCCGCGGCCCTGGCCGTCGGCTATGCCGCCGCGGCCGCCGGCCTCCTGCTGTTCGGGGTGCTCGAGCCCGGCGCCCCGCCGCGCCAGATCGCGGGCCAGCTGACCCTGCAGGCGGTGGCTGGGGCCATGGGCGCCCTGCTCGCCGGCCGCCAGCTCAGCGGCGGCAAGGACGACGTCGGCGACGAGGAGGAGGCGCAGTACCTCGGCGAACTGTTCCTGATGATCGCCGGCGCCCTGTTCCTGGCCCTCAACATGGCCCCGACCGAGGAGATGATCCTCATCGCCTACCGCATGGGCGCCGCCCACGCCGTGGCCCTGGTGATCGCCTCGCTCGTCATCATGCACACCCTGGTCTACCTGGTCGGCTTCGCGGGCCAGGAGGAACAGGGCAAGCCGGTCACCGCCTTCGTCCACTTCACCCTCGCCGGTTACGGCCTGGTGCTGCTCACCGCCCTGGCCGTGCTGTGGGTGTTCGGCCGCACCGAGGGCCACGGCCTGGCCGAGATCGTCGACGCCGTGGTGGTGCTGGCCTTCCCCGGCGCCATCGGCGCCGCCGCCGCCCGGCTGCTGGTGTGATGGCCGCGCGCAGCAGCAAGGGCGGCCCACCGCCGGCCCCGGCCCTGCTCGAATGGGCCATGGGCGGCCTCGGCGCCCTGCTGGTCCTGGCCGCCCTGACGGTGATCATGACCGAGGCCTTCGGCGCCCGCGACCCCGCCCGGCTGGAGGCCCGCGTGACCGAAACCCGCCCCGCCGGCGCCCGCTGGCTGGCCGAGGTCGAGGTCCGCAATCTCGGGGACGAGACCGCCGCCTCGGTCGAGGTCGAGGGCCGCCTCGCCGGGGAGACCGCTTCCGCCACCATCGACTACGTCCCCGCCCGCGGCCGGGAACAGGTCACCCTCGCCTTCGA
>JADGMZ010000369.1 GCA_015234495.1 Brevundimonas sp.
CACCTCGCGCGGGGCCGCCCGGCCACGCGCCACAACCGTTAGAAACCCCATTGACTGATACCCAAAGCTTCTCCCCCTCGCGTGACGACTTCGCCGCGCTGCTCGACGAAACCCTTCAGGGCCGCGACCTTGGCGAAGGCCAGGTCGTCCACGGCCGCGTCGTCGGCATGGAAAAGGACATCCTGATCATCGACGTCGGTCTGAAGACCGAAGGCCGCATCCCGGCCCGCGAATTCGGCATCGGCGAAGGCGCCGTCATCCCGAAGGTCGGCGACAACGTCGAGGTCTACCTCGAGCGCGTCGAGAACGCCCTGGGTGAAGCCGTCATCAGCCGCGACAAGGCTCGCCGGGAGGAAGCCTGGACGCGTCTGGAAGTGGTCTTCGCCGACGGCCAGCCGGTCAACGGCGTCATCGTCGGCCGCGTCAAGGGCGGCTTCACCGTCGACCTGGGCGGCGCTTCGGCCTTCCTGCCGGGCTCGCAGGTCGACATCCGCCCGGTGCGCGACGTCGCCCCGCTGATGGGCAAGGAACAGCCCTTCGCCATCCTCAAGATGGACCGTCCGCGCGGCAACATCGTCGTCTCGCGTCGCGCCATCCTGGAAGAAGCCCGCGCCGAACAGCGCACCGAGCTGGTCGGCCAGCTGCAAGAGGGTGAAGTCCGCGAAGGCGTGGTCAAGAACATCACCGACTACGGCGCGTTCGTGGATCTGGGCGGCATCGACGGCCTGCTGCACGTCACCGACATGTCGTGGAAGCGCGTCTCGCACCCGTCGCAGGTCCTCGCCGTCGGCGACACCGTCAAGGTCCAAATCGTCAAGATCAACCCGGACACCCAGCGCATCTCGCTGGGCATGAAGCAACTGCAGGCCGACCCGTGGGATGGCGTGGAAGCCAAGTATCCGGTCGGCGCCAAGATGTCGGGCCGCATCACCAACATCACCGACTACGGCGCCTTCGTGGAGCTGGAAGCCGGCGTCGAGGGCCTGGTGCACGTCTCGGAAATGTCGTGGACCAAGAAGAACGTCCACCCCGGCAAGATCGTCTCGACCTCGCAGGAAGTCGACGTGGTCGTGCTGGACGTCGACGCCTCCAAGCGCCGCATCTCGCTGGGCCTGAAGCAGGCCCAGGACAATCCGTGGGACGCCTTCGTGGCCGCCAACCCGATCGGCTCGACCGTCGAGGGCGAGGTCAAGAACGCCACCGAGTTCGGCCTGTTCATCGGCCTCGACAACGACATCGACGGCATGGTCCACCTGTCGGACCTCGACTGGAACGTCTCGGGCGAGGAAGCCATCCAGCGCTACCGCAAGGGCGAGACCGTCAAGGCCAAGGTGCTGGACGTCGACGTCGAGAAGGAACGCGTCTCGCTGGGCATCAAGCAGCTCGGCGGCGACCCGATGGAAGGCGACACCTTCCGCAAGGGCCAGCAGGTCACCGTCACCGTGACGGCGATCGAGACCGGCGGCATCGAGGTCAAGTTCGGTGAAGACGACGCCCCGGCGACCGCCTTCATCCGCAAGTCCGACCTGTCCCGCGACCGCGCCGAACAGCGCACCGAGCGCTTCTCGGTCGGCGACCGCGTCGACGCCATGGTCACCGGCATCGACAAGGCCTCGCGCCGCGTCTCGGTGTCGATCAAGGCGCTCGAGATGAAGGACGAGAAGGAAGCCGTCGAACAGTTCGGTTCTTCGGACTCCGGCGCTTCGCTGGGCGACATCCTCGGGGCCGCCCTGCGCGAAAAGGCCGGTTCCAAGGAATAGGTCTCAAGGCGCGAGCGACCACGTCGTCAGCGCAGACCACCTGGAAAAAGAGGGCGGCCGGAGCGATCCGGCCGCCTTTTTCGTGGCCGTCGCCGGGATGGTGAACGTCCAGTAACCGACATTTCGTCCGGAGGGGCCTTTTGCCTGTCGAAACCGGAGGCTAGGGTGGCGCCGCATCCGGTTTCCGGTTGCACCCGTAGAGCTCTGCGAAGGGCGTTGGAGGGCGGGGGCCTGACATGATCAAATCCGAGCTGATCGAGAAGCTCGCGGCCGAAAACACCCACCTGACCCATGCCGAGGTCGAGCGGGTGGTGAACATCGTGCTGGGCCGGATGGTCGAGGCGCTGGGCGAGGGCGGCCGGGTCGAATTGCGCGGCTTCGGCGCCTTTTCGGTCCGCAGCCGGCCGGCCCGGGCGGGGCGCAACCCGCGGACGGGGGAGGCCGTCGAGGTGCCGGCCAAGGCGGTGCCCTTCTTCAAGAGCGGCAAGGAGCTGCGCGAGCGGCTGAACGCGGGGGACGCCTGAGGTGGGGCTGTTCTCCGAGTTCAAGGAGTTCGCCGCCCACGGCAGCGTCGTCGACCTGGCGGTCGGGGTGATCATCGGCGCCTCGTTCGGCAAGATCGTCACCAGCCTGGTTGACCAGGTGATCATGCCGCCGATCGGCCTGCTGCTGGGCGGCATCGACTTCTCCAAGCTGGAATGGGTGCTGACGCCCGAGAACCCCGCCACCGAGGCGGTCGAGAAGGTCGCCATCCAGTACGGCGCCTTCATCAACACCCTGATCCAGTTCCTGATCGTCGCCTTCGTGGTCTTCCTGCTGGTCAGGGGGATCAACCGGCTGCGCCGCCAGCGTGCCGAGGATCCGGCGCCGGCCGCGCCGACCGCCACCGAGGCCCTGCTGGCCGAAATCCGCGACGAACTGAAGGCCCGGCCGAAAGGCTGAGGTCGTCCCCGGGAATCTGAAGCGCCGCCGGACTCCGGGTTTGACTCTCTCCGGGTGCGGGAACAAAAAGAGAACAATCTCTTTCGGACTCCCATGACCCCTTCGTCCTTCGCATCGCCGGAGCGTTTTCCCGAGGCGGCCGCGCCGCTGGAGGAAGCGTGCGCGCCCCTGCCGCGGGACATGGGCGCGGCGGTGGCGTTCGCCTTGTCGCGACGACCGGCGGCGGACGAGAGGCCGGTGCTGCTGGCCCTGCCCCGGTCGTGGGTGGGCGAGTACGGCCGGCCGTATGCGCCGGGGCTGACGGGGCCGGCGCCGCTGCTGGTCCGCGCATCGACGACGGCCGAGGTGTTGTGGGCCCTGGAGCAGGGCCTGAGATCGGGAGCCGTTTCGCTGGCGCTGGGGGCGGCGGGCGACGCCACCCTGGCGCAGAGCCGGCGGCTGGAGTTCGCGGCCCGGCACGGCGGGGCGGTCGGGGTGACCCTGTCGCGCCGTCTCGACGGGCTGAGCGCGGCCCGCCGGCGCTGGCGGGTGTCGGTGCTGGCCAGCCGCGGCGACGCCTGGGATCGGCGCGCGCCGGGACCGGCCCGGCTGCAGGCCGAACTGGCGCGCAGCCGCTACGAGCGCCCCGGCGCCTGGATTCTGGAGCAGGATGATGAGACGCATCGTCTCCGTCTGGCTGATCGACTGGCCGGTGTCCGTCCGGCGGCGATCGCTGGAACGGGCGCGCCGTCCGGCCTCGCCGCCTGAGCCCGCCCTCGATCCGCGCCAGCCCTTCGCCCTGACCCTGAAGAACAGTCGGGGGGCGCTGGTCCTGCACGCCCTCAACCCGGCCGCCCGCACCGCCGGACTGAGGCGCGGCCAGAGCCAGGCCGACGCCCGGGCCATGCTGCCGCAGCTGCTGTGCCAGCCGGCCGATCCGGCCGCGGACGCGCGGGCGCTGCAGGCGCTGGCGGCGTGGGCCGAGCGCTGGTCGCCCTCGGTCAGCCTCGACCCTTCGCCCGACGGACTGGAGGGGCTGTTTCTCGACGTCACCGGCGCGGGACATCTGTTCGGCGGCGAGGCGGCCTTGCTGAAGCAGATCCGCGACCGGCTGGCCGAGGCGGGCATCTCCGCCCGCGCCGCCGCCGCCCCGACGCCGGGCGCGGCCTGGGCCCTGGCGCGGTGGAGCGACCCGGAGGGCCATGCCCCCGTGGTGGGACAGGCGCGGCTGCGCGAGCGGCTGGCGGAACTGCCGGTCGAGGCGCTGCGGCTGGACGCCACCACCCGGGCGCAGGCCCGGCGCTTCGGGCTGAAGCGGATTGGCGACCTCTATCCGATGCCGCGGGCAGGGCTGGCGCGGCGCTTCCGCGGGGCCGGCGGGGTCGAACTGGTGCGGCGTCTGGACCAGGCGCTCGGCCACGAGGGCGAGGCCCTGACGCCGGTGCGGCCGCCGGCCCGCTACCGCGCCTGGCAGGCCTTCGCCGAGCCGCTGGGCGACCTCGCCGGGATCGAGGCGCGGCTGCCGGACCTGGCCGCCGACCTGGCGCAGGCGCTGGAGAAGGACGGGCAGGGCGCGCGCGGCCTGACCCTGACCGGATTTCGCACCGACGGCCGGACGACCGCGCTGTCGATCCGCACCGGTCGTCCCGGCCGCGAGCCGGCGGTCTGGCTGCGCCTGTTCCGCGAGGCGGGGCTGGGGCGGCTGGACCTGGGCTTCGGCGTCGACGCCCTGATGCTGGCGGCGGAGACCGTCGAGCCGATGGCGGCCCGGCAGGTCGCTATCGAGGGGGAGGCGGCGGCGCGGCAGGCCGAGGATCTGGCGGACCTGGTCGACCGGCTGTCCGCCCGTCTGGGCGAGGACCGGGTGCTGACGCCCGAGGCGATGGACAGCTGGACCCCCGAGCGGGCCGAGCGCTGGCGTCCGGCGCTGGCGGGGGCGGCGGCGCCGTTCGAGGCCGAGCCGGGGCGGCGGCCGATCCTGCTGTTCGATCCGCCCGAGCCGGTCGAGGCCATCGCCGAACTGCCCGACGGGGCGCCGGCCCGCTTCACCTGGCGGCGGCTGTCGCGGCGGGTGATCCGAGCCGACGGCCCCGAGCGGCTGTCGCCGGAATGGTGGCGGCCGGCCGACCGGCTGCGCGGCCGCACCCGCGACTACTACCGCGTCGAGGATGAGGCCGGCGGCCGCTACTGGCTGTTCCGCGAGGGGCTGTACGGGCGCGAGTACGGCGGCGGCGAGGACGAGCGCGCGCCCTCGTGGTGGATGCACGGGATGCTGCCGTGAGCTGGTCGGGCGAGTACGCCGAGCTGGGCGCGATGACCAACTTCAGCTTTCTGGAGGGGGCGTCGCATCCCGGCGAGCTGATGCTGCAGGCGAAGGCGCTGGGGCTGGCGGCGGTGGGGGTGGCCGACCGCAACACCCTGGCCGGCATGGTGCGGGCCCTGATGGGGGCCGAGGACGCCGGTCTGCCGCTGGTGGTCGGCTCCCGGCTGCGCCTCGTCGACGGCGCGGAGCTGATCGTCTTCCCGCGCGACCGCGCCGCCTGGGGCCGTCTGTGCCGGCTGCTGTCGCAGGGCAAGAGCGAGGTGTTCTCCTCCCCACGCAGGGGGGAGGGGGACCGCGAAGCGGTGGAGGGGCTCGTGCAGCCGCCGCCAGCCCCTCCGTCTCGCCCGCTGCGCGGCCGAGCCACCTCCCCATCGCGTAGCGACGGGGAGGAGATGGAGCGGATCGCCAAGGCCGAAACCCGGCTGACCTTCGAGCAGGCGGCGGCGTTGGGGGAGGGGCTGATCGCCCTCGTCCCCGCGCCCGAGCGGCCGGACGCGGCCTTCGAGGCGCGGCTGGCGGCGTGGCGGCGGGCCTGGCCGGACGACCTGTATCTGGCGGCGGCGCCGCTGTGGCGCGGCGACGACCGGCGGCGCCTGAACCGGCTGTCGGCCATGGCGGAGCGGACTGGCGCGCCGATGATCGCGACCAACGCCGTGCTCTACCACCACCCCGACCGGCGGCGGCTGCAGGACGTGCTGACCTGCGTGCGCGAGGGCGCGACCATCGACAAGGCCGGTCGCCGGCTGCAGGCCAACGCCGAACGCCATCTGAAGCCGCCGTCGCAGATGGCCCGCCTGTTCCGCGGCCATGAGGCGGCGCTGGAGCGGACCATGGAGGTGGTGCGCGCCTGCCGCTTCTCCCTGCGCGAGCTGAAATACCAGTATCCCGACGAGCCGGTGCCGGCCGGCTGGAGCCCCCAGCGGCGGCTGATCCGCCTGACCTTCGAGGGGGCGCGCCAGAAGTGGCCCGAGGGCGTGCCGGCCAAGGTGCGCGCGACCCTGGTCAAGGAGCTGAAGCTGATCAAGCAGCTGAAGTATCCGAACTACTTCCTGACCGTCCACGACATCGTCGCCTGGGCGCGGCGGCAGGAGAAGCCGATCCTGTGCCAGGGCCGCGGCTCGGCGGCCAATTCGGCGGTGTGCTTCTGCCTCGGCGTCACCAATGTGAACCCGGCCGAGCAGGACGTGCTGATCGAGCGCTTCATGTCGGCCGACCGGGACGAGCCGCCGGACATCGACGTCGACTTCGAGCACGAGCGGCGCGAGGAGGTGATGCAGTACGTCTACCGCCGCTACGGGCGCGACCGGGCGGGAATCGTGGCGACGGTGATCCACTACCGGCCGCGCTCGGCCATTCGCGACGTCGGCAAGGCGCTGGGCCTGACCGAGGACGTCACCGCCCGCATGGCCGACACGGTGTGGGGCGGCTGGGGCGACGGGGTGAAGGAGGAGCACGTCGACCGCATCGGTCTGGACCGCGACGACCCCCGCCTGGCCCTGGCGCTGGAACTGACCGCCGAGCTGATCAAATTCCCGCGCCACCTGAGCCAGCACGTCGGCGGCTATGTGCTGAGCCGGACGCCGCTGATCGAGATCGTGCCGGTGGGCAATGCGGCGATGGAGGACCGCACCTTCATCGAGTGGGACAAGGACGACATCGACTACCTCGGCCTGATGAAGGTCGACGTGCTGGCCCTGGGCATGCTGACGGCGATCCGGCGCGGCTTCGACCTGATCGCCGACGCCTATGGCCGGCGGTATGAGCTGGACACCGTCCCGCAGGAGGATTCGGCGGTCTACGACATGCTGTGCCGGGGCGACTCCATCGGCGTCTTCCAGGTCGAGAGCCGGGCCCAGATCGCCATGCTGCCGCGGCTGCAGCCGAGGACCTTCTACGATCTGGTGGTGGAGGTGGCGATCGTCCGCCCCGGCCCGATCCAGGGCGGCATGGTCCATCCCTATCTGAAGCGACGCAAGGAGAAGCGCGAGGCCGAGGCGCGGGGCGAGGCCTATGGCATCGATTTTCCCCACCCGGCGTCGGAGCACGGAGATCGCGATGAGCTGCGGCGGGTGCTGCACAAGACCCTGGGCGTGCCCCTGTTCCAGGAACAGGCCATGCGCATCGCCATGGAGGCGGCGAAGTATACGCCGGCCGAGGCCAACAGCTTGCGCCGCGCCATGGCCACCTTCCGCCACATGGGGACCATCCACGAGCATGAGGAGATGTTCGTCGGCCGGATGATCGCGCGCGGCTACGATCCCGAGTTCGCCCGCAGCTGCTTCGCCCAGATCAAGGGCTTCGGCGAGTACGGCTTCCCCGAGAGCCACGCCTGTTCGTTCGCCCACCTGGTCTATGTCTCGGCCTGGCTGAAGCGGCACTGGCCCGAGGCCTTCGCCGCCGCCCTGCTGAACAGCCAGCCGATGGGCTTCTACGCCCCGGCGCAGCTGGTCCGCGACGCGCGCGAGCACGGCGTGGAGGTGCGCCACCCCGACGTCAACGCCAGCGGCTGGGACGCTTCGCTGGAGCCGCGCGGGGAGCGCAAGCGGCGCGCCCTGCGGCTGGGCCTGCGCTCGATCGACGGCTTCCGGCAGGCGTGGGCCGACCAGATCGTGGCGGCCCGCGCCGCCGGCCCCTTCGCCGACGTCGAGGACCTGCGGCTGCGGGCGAAGCTGCCGCCGGCGGCGCTGGACCGGCTGGCCGAAGCGGACGCCTACGGCTCGCTGAGCCTGAGCCGGCGGCAGGGCATGTGGTCGGTGAAGGGCGCGCCCCCGGCCGCCTCGGCCCCGCTGTTCGAGGCCATGGGCCTGGTCGAGACCGACGGCCGCCCGCCCGAGGCCCTGCCGGAGCTGGCCCGGTCGGAGGAGGTGATCGGCGACTACCAGTCCATCCGCCTGTCGCTGAAGGGCCACCCGGTCGCCTTCCTGCGCGAGCGGCTGACGCGGGCGGGGGCGGTGACGGCGCGCGACTACCAGCGGCTGCCGAACGGGCGGCGGGTGCAGGTCGGTGGCGTGGTGCTGGTGCGTCAACGCCCGGGCACGGCCAAGGGCGTCTGCTTCATCACCCTCGAGGACGAGACGGGGGTGGCCAATCTGGTGCTGTGGGAGACGGTGTTCGAGGCCTTCCGTCCGACTGCCATGGGGGCCCGCATGGTGCTGGCGAAGGGGCGGGTGCAGCAGGCCGAAGGGGTCAGTCACCTGGTTGTCGAGGAGCTGGTCGACTGGACCGCCATGCTGGGCGACCTCACTCCCGACCGCGCCCCCGGCTCGGCCCACGAACCGGCCCGGGGACGGCACCCGCGCGACGTGCGGGTGCTGCCGGGGTCACGGGACTTTCACTAGTCCTTGCGCTGGTAGCGCCACTTCCACAGGGCGTTGCCGAGGATGGGCAGGAAGCCGCCGACGAGGGCGGCGATCAGCACCGTCCAGAAGCCACCGCCGAGGCCGTATTCCCCGACCGCCGCCCCGACGCCGGCCGCCAGCAGCGGACCGAGCCAGGGCAGCCAGGCCGGCGGCCCGAAGCGAAACTCAGGCATCCACCTTGATGACGCCGCGCCGGATCTGGTCCAGCTCGATGGAGTCGAACAGGGCCTGGAAATTGCCCTCGCCGAAGGCCTGGTTGCCCTTGCGCTGGATGATCTCGAAGAAGATCGGACCGAAGGTGTCCTGGGTGAAGATCTGCAGCAGCAGGCCTTCCTGCTCCGAACCGTCGATCAGGATGCGGTTCTTGCGCATCCGCTCGACGTCTTCGCCGTGGCCGGGCAGGCGCTTGTCGATCAGTTCGAAATAGGTCTCGATGGTGTCCTGGAAGGGAATGCCGCGGCGCTTCATCTCCTCGACGGTCTCGAAGATGTCGTCGGTGGCCAGGGCGATGTGCTGGATGCCCTCGCCGTTGTAGCGGCGCAGGAACTCCTCGATCTGCGAGTTCTCGTCCTGGCTCTCGTTCAGCGGGATGCGGATGGCCCGGTCGGGCGCGATCATCGCCTGCGAGAACAGGCCGGTCGCCTTGCCCTTGATGTCGAAATACTTCTGCTCTTCGAAGTTGAAGACATCGCCATAGAAGCCCGACCAGTTGCGCATCTGGCCGCGGCGCACGTTGTGCGTCAGGTGGTCGAGGCAATAGAGGCCCACCGAATTCTTCTTCTCGGCTTCCTGCCAGCCCTCGATCTCGTCCCAGCCCTCGTAGAGCGAGCCCTTCCCGCCGTAACGGTCCACGAGATACAGCAGCGAGCCGCCGATGCCCTGCAGGACGTAGGGATAGCCGTTCCCAAGGGCGCCGCCGTCGGCGCCTTCGGCCGGCCGGGCCCCGCGCTGGACCGCGCCCTCGTAGGCCGCCCGGGCGTCAGTCACGCGGAAAGCCATGCCGTTGGCGGAAGGACCGTGCTCGCGGGCGAACTCCTCGGCCTGGCCCTTCGGCGACAGGTCGACCAGCAGGGTGATGTCGCCCTGCTTCATCCGGACGGCGCCGGTGGCCGGATTCACATGGGTGCGGGTAAAGCCCATCAGCTCGAGGCGGGCCGCCATGGCTTCGGGCTCGGGACCGGTGAACTCGACGAATTCGAAGCCGTCCACGCCGAGCGGGTTCTCCTCATCCAGCCGGGCGGCGGGGGTTTGGGTCGCATCGGTCATGGGGCGTCTCCTAAAGCTCTCGGCGGTCGGCCGTCGTTGCGGCGGAACCTAGTGGCGGAGAAGGCCGAAGCCAAGGTTGGCGACGGTCACAGGCGCGGGAGCCGCCCCTATTCGCCGCCCGGGTCCACGCCTCTGACGGCTCGTCCGAGGGCGGC
>JADGMZ010000370.1 GCA_015234495.1 Brevundimonas sp.
CCCAGACCCGGGCCGAGCGCCTGCGCCTGGCCTTCCGGCTGGCCGGTCTGAACCCTTCGGCCTATGCGCCCCGCGGCGGCGCCGGCCTGGGCGGCCCGCTGGTCGAGGCCCGGGATCCCCGCGCCCTGGCCGCCATTCTCGATGTCGACGAGGCCTTCGCCGTCCGCATCCGCCGCGCCGCCGACAACCTGTCCGACATGCGCGGCCTGGCCGACGCCGCCGAGGGCGTGCCCTTCCACCGCCCGGCCGACGCCCGCACCACCTCGGGCTTCGGCGTGCGCTTCGATCCGTTCAACAGCCGCCCGGCCCTGCATCAGGGACAGGACTTCGCGGCGGCCCTGAACACCCCGATCCGCGCCCCCGCGCCCGGCGTCGTCTCCTTCGTCGGGGTGCGTTCAGGGTATGGCAACACCGTCGAGATAGACCATGGCCGCGGTTTCAAGACGCGTTACGCCCATCTGAACTCCATGGCCGTCCGCCCCGGCCAGCGCGTCGCGCTGGGGCAACGCATCGGCGCCATGGGCACGACCGGACGCTCCACCGGCGTTCACCTGCACTACGAGGTGTGGATGGACGGCCGCCCGCAAAACCCCGCCCGCTTTCTGAGAGCCGGAGACCAACTTGTTCAACAGGACTAAATCCCCCGCCCCGCAGCCCCGCTCCGAAACGGGCTCCGCCATCCCGCCGCTTCCGGACCTGCCCGCGCCGAACGCCCAGACGGCCCCGGCCGGCGGCGCCCGGCCGGCCACCCCGACGGCGTCGCAGCGCGGCCTGTCGACCCTCTCCTCCGACCTGCAGTTCGACGGCAGCATCTCGGGCGGCGGCGATCTCCAGATCGACGGCGCCATCAAGGGCGAGGTCCGCGTCGGCCGGCTGATCGTCGGCGAGACCGGCGCGGTCGAGGGCGGCGTCTCGGCCGACTATGTCGAGGTCCGCGGCCGTGTCGTCGGCAATGTCTCGGGCAAGCAGGTCAAGCTGATCGCCACCGCCTACGTCGACGGCGACATCACCGCCGAACAGCTGTCGATCGACATCGGCGCCTATTTCCAGGGACGCGTCCTGCAGGGCCGCCGCGAGGCCCCCGCCGCCCCCGCCGCCGCGCCCAAGACCACGGCCGCTCCGGCCGAGCCCGAGCCGCAGATCATCGACATGAAGCCGGTGGCGTAGGAGTGATTAGCGGCTAGTGGCCGGTGGCTGGCCGCCGCCGGTGCGACCGGCCGTCCTGCGACGCCATTCCGCCGACAGGGCGCGGGAGCAGCTCCAGGCGACGCAGGCCTCACGGCTCCGCAGGCGGTGGCCAGCCACTAGCCACTAGCCACTCCCCTATTCCACCGTGCTCCCGCGCGTCTCGCCGACCCGGGCCGCCAGCGCCGCGCCCATGAACGGGTCGAGGTCGCCGTCCAGAACCCCCTGCGTATCCGACGTCTCGACGTTGGTCCGCAGGTCCTTGACCATCTGATAGGGCTGCAGGACGTAGGACCGGATCTGGTGTCCCCAGCCGATGTCGGTCTTGGCGTCGGCCAGCGCCTGCGCCGCCGCCTCGCGCTTCTGCAGCTCCAGCTCGTACAGCCGGGCGCGCAGCATCTTCCACGCCTGCTCGCGGTTCTGGTGCTGCGACCGGCCGGCCTGGCAGGCCACCACGGTGTTGGTCGGGACGTGCGTCAGGCGCACCGCCGAGTCGGTCTTGTTGATGTGCTGGCCGCCCGAGCCCGAGGCCCGGTAGGTGTCAGTGCGCACGTCAGCGGGATTGATGTCGATCTCGATGGTGTCGTCGACCACCGGCGACACCCCGATCGAGGCGAACGAGGTGTGCCGTTTGGCGGCCGCGTCATAGGGGCTGATGCGCACCAGCCGGTGCACCCCCGATTCCGACTTCAGCCAGCCGTAGGCGTTGGGCCCCTTGATCTGGATGGTCGCCGACTTGATGCCGGCCTGTTCGCCGCCCTCCTCGGCCTCGACCTCGACCTCATAGCCGTGGGCGCGGGCCCAGCGGGTGTACATGCGCAGCAGCATGCCGGCCCAGTCGTTCGACTCGGTGCCGCCGGCGCCGGAGTTGACCTCCAGATAGGCGTCGTTGCCGTCGGCCTCGCCGGACAGCAGGGCCTCCAGCTCGGCGCGGGCGGCGCGGTCCTTGATCGCCTTCAGCGAGGCGCGCGCCTCCTCGAGGGTGGCCTCGTCGCCCTCCTCGTCGGCCATGTCGGCCAGCATGACCCCGTCCTCGAGGCCCTGCTCCATCTCCCTGACGGTGTTGATCTGGGTCTCCAGCCGCGAGCGCTCACGGCTCACGGCCTGGGCCTCGTCGGGCTTGTCCCACAGGGTCGGGTCCTCGACCCGGGCGTTCAGCTCATCGAGCTTGCGGACGGCGACATCCCAGTCAAAGACGCCTCCTGAGCAGAGCGACGCTCTGCTCGATGTCGGCCTTCATGGCCTCGACATCCGGTCTCATCGCATTCTCCGGCGATATGAAGGTGAGGCGGGGACATAGAGCGGTTGGTGGTTAGTGGCTAGTGGCTAGTGAATGCAGCGTCACAGCCGGCGGCGGGCGACGCCGTCAGCACAGTCCCCCAGGCGGCGGCCGGCCACTAGCCACTGGCCACTCAATACAGCCCGCTCAAATCCTCCGCCGGCTCCTTCTTCGCCGGCGGCGGGGTCACGGGCGGCGGCGCGGTCTGGGCCGGGGTCGGCGGCAGGCCCGCGGCCTCCTCGCGCTCGCGGCGCAGGATGTCGTTGTAGTTCTGCGGACCGGTCGGGACCTCGGGCCGCGGCGCCTCCTCCTCGCGGCGGCGCTCGGTGCCGGGGCGGAAGGCCTCCTCGATGCCGTTGACGACGCGGAACACGGCGTTCCTGGGCCGCACGAACGGCCGCGCCGGCCGCTTCTTCAGCGCCACCTGCATGAAGTCGTTGAACACCGGCACCGGTCCGGTGGCGCCGGTCTCGCCCGAGCCCAGCGGGCGGTTGTCGTCGAAGCCGATGAACACCCCGACCACGATGTCCGACGAGAAGCCGACGAACCAGGCCGAGCGGTATTCATTGGTCGTGCCGGTCTTGCCCCCGACCCAGCGGCCGAGGCCCCGGGCGCTGGCGGCGGTGCCGCGCTGGACCACGCCTTCCAGCATGGAGCTGACCTGATAGGCGGTGATCGGGTCGATGACCTGCTCGCCGACCGGCTCGAGGCGCGGCGATTCCTGGCCGCTGAACGGCCGGTCGCATCCGCGGCAGGCGCGGTCGTCGGCGCGGAAGATGGTCTCGCCGTTCCGGTTCTGCACCACCTCGATCAGATAGGGGTCGACCTTGCGGCCGCCGTTGACGAAGGCGGCGTAGGCGGCGGTCAGGCGGTAGGGGGTGGTCTCCCCCGCCCCCAGCGACACCGACAGGTTCGGCTGCAGCTTGTCCGACACGCCCATCTTCCTGGCCAGGTCGACGACGTTGTTCATGCCGATGGCCTGGGCCAGCCGCACCGTCATCACGTTGCGCGACAGCTCCAGCCCGCGTCGAAGGGTCGTCGGCCCGTAGTACTGGCGGCTGTAGTTCTCGGGGCTCCAGCGCGCGCCGTTTGCCCCGCCCGCGAAGCTGATCGGCGCGTCCAGCACGATCGAGGCCGGGGTGTAGTCGCCCTCCAGCGCCGCGGCATAGACGAAGGGCTTGAAGGCCGACCCCGGCTGACGCTCCGCCTGGGTGGCGCGGTTGAAGCTGGACAGGGCGTAGGAATAGCCCCCGACCATGGCCAGCACCCGACCGGAGTGCGGCTCGATCGCCACCAGCGCCCCGTTCACCGCCGGCACCTGCTTGAGGGCGAACTGGCCGCCGCTCGGCTCGACGAAGATCAGGTCGCCGCGCTTCAGCTGGCGATTGGCGTTGGCCCAGGCGGCGTCGGCGCTCAGCAGCGTCCCGGTCGAACCGTCCGCGGCGGTGCGCACCCGCACCGTATTGCCCGAGACGCTCTCCACCGCCGCGGCGCGCCAGGCCCGGCGCTCGGGCGGACGCGTCTGCTTCAGCGCCGCTTCCTGCCAGCCGTCCGCGAAGTCGGTCGTGCCCCACGGCCCGCGCCAGCCGTGCCGGCGGTCATAGCGCTCCAGCCCCTTCATCAGGGCGTCGCGCGCCGCCGACTGCAGCTCGGGGTCCAGCGTCGTGCGCATATAGTAGCCGCCGCGGTTGATCTCCTCCTCGCCGAACTGACGATGGGCCCGGCGACGGGCCTCCTCGACGAAGAAGTCGGCGTCGGCGTACTGGGCCCGGCGCGGCGCGTCCTGGGTGACCAACGGCCGGGCCAGGGCGACGGCCAGCTGTTCGTCTGTGATGAAGCCGCTCTCGGCCATCTCGCCCAGCACCCAGTCGCGGCGCCCCTTGGCCGCCTCGGGATAGCGTTTCGGATGATAGTTGTTCGGCCCCTTGGGCAGGGCCGCCAGATAGGCCGCCTCGTCCGGCGTCAGTTGCTCCAGCGACTTGCCGAAATAGTTGTAGGCCGCCGCCGCCACCCCGAAGGAGCGATAGCCGAGGTAGATCTCGTTCAGATACAGTTCGAGGATCTGCGGCTTGGTCAGGGTCGCTTCCAGCCGGTTGGCGAGGATCGCCTCCTTCACCTTTCGGTTGATGCTGGTCTCGTTGGTCAGCAGCACGTTCTTGGCGACCTGCTGGGTGATGGTCGAGCCGCCTTCCAGCCGCCGCCCCGTGGCGGCGTTGAAAACGTTCTTGAGCATGGCCCGGCCGAGGCCCGAGACGTCGACCCCGCCGTGGCTGAAGAAGTTGCGGTCCTCGGCGGCGAGGAAGGCCTGCACCACCGGCTCGGGTATCTGCTCGTACGACACATAGATGCGCCGCTCGTCCGAGAACTCCCCGATCAGGGTCCCGTCGCCGGCGTAGACGCGCGTCGCCGTCGCCGGCCGGTAGTCGGCCAGTTCGGAGGCGTCCGGCAGGGCGTGGAACAGCCATGCGGCGTAGACCGCGACCACCATCCCCGCCAGCGCGATCGCGGCCAGCAGGCCGACGCCCGCCATCACGAACCAGCGTTCGGCTATCTTCACCATCTACTCCGAAAGGACGCGCCCGGAGGACTGGTTTAGCCCGCGCCGCGCGCCGCCGCTAGGGCGTCTCGGCGTCCGCCGCCCGACGAGCCAGTTCCTGTCGCGCCGCGGCCACGACATCGGCGTCCATCTCCCCCTGCCCCGCCATCCAGCGCAGATAGTCGTCCGGCGCCTCGGCCCAGGCCCGCCCCCGGTGCTTGCCGAACGGAATCCTGTCCAGCCGGCGCGGCTCGCGGGTCCATGCCAGCATCTGCTCGACCGAGGCCTCCTTCAGCAGGTCGATCAGGATATGCGCCGTCACCCAGGCGTCCGGCCCCGCCCGGTGCGCCGGCTGGGCCAGCGCAGGATCCAGCCGCAGGCCGCGCCAGTAGCGCAGCACCTGGTTCGAATGCCCCGGGGCCTGCGGCCACACCTGTTTCGAGGCCTTGACGGTGCAGATCCACGGCAGCCCGCCGGTCGCCGTATCGGCGATGAAGCCGCGCTCGAACTGGGCGCTGTGCGCCACCATCGCGTCGGCCGGCTCGCCCATCAGCAGCTCGCGCAGCCGGGATTCGTCGCAGTGCGGGTCGGCCTCGCAGAAGTCCTCGAGCGTCAGATGGTGCACGGCCATGGCGTGGAACGAGATCGGGCCCTTCGGCCGGAACAGCCGCGACACCGGCGGCAGCGCCCGCCAGGCCTCGCCCTCGCGCACCACGTCGACAACCCCGACCTCGATGATCTCCGAGGCCCGGTCCCCGCCGGTGGTTTCAAGATCGACGACTCGCAGGCGCATGGGCGCGGAGATAGTCGGTCCGGCCGCCCGGCGCGAGGGGAGCCGCCCTCCCGGCCTCAGTTGGCCTCGATCCCGCCCGCCGAGGCCATCTGCACCCCGCCGGCAGGCTCGCGGAAATAGCGGTCGATGCCCTCGGCCACGGCGCGCATCAGCCGCCGCCGGGCGCGGCTGTCGTTCAGCAGCCGCTCGTCCTCGGGGTTGGTGATGAAACCCATCTCCAGCAGCACCGCCGGCACGTCGGGGGCCAGCAGCACAGCCAGGCCGGCGTCGCGGTGACTGCGGCGCAGCAGCGGATGGTCGGCGTTCTCCAGCTCGCCCAGCAGGGTGCGGGCCAGCCGCGCCGAGCGGTTCTGGGTGGCGCGCTGGGTCATGTCCAGCAGGATGCGGTCCACCGAGGCGTCGCGCCCCGGCAGGTTCAGGCTGCGCTGCCAGTTGTCGCCGCGGGTGAACTCGCGCACCGCCCGCCCGGCGCCCTGTTCGGACAGGGTGTAGACGCTGGCCCCGCGCGTGGCCGGGTCGGCCCCGGCGTCGGCGTGCAGGCTGATGAACAGGTCGGCGTCCGCCTGCCGCGCGATGGCCACGCGCCGGTACAGGTCGACATAGGCGTCGCTGTCGCGGGTCAGGCGGACGCGATAGCGCCCGGTGCGCTCCAGCTCGGCCTTCAGGGTCTGGGCCGCGGCCAGGGTGACGGCGCTCTCGCGCGATTCCGCGCCCTGGGCCCCCGGGTCCCGCCCGCCGTGGCCGGCGTCGATATAGATCAGCGGCTTCTCCGCCGGTCGCGGCGCGGGACGGCTGTCGGCCCGCCGGGCCGGGGGCCGGCCGGTGGCCTTCAGGTCGATGACGTAGCGGTAGTGGCCGATCCCGTCGCCCGGGGGCAGCAGGAAGCGGCGCTCGATCTCGGCGCTGGTCGCCAGGTCCAGCTCGATGCGGGCGCTGGCCCCGGCGCCGGCCACGCGGAAGTCGCGCACCAGCCCGTGACCGTCGCCGTTGCGGCGCTCCGGCGGGGCCACGCCGGACAGGCTCAGCACCACCTGGCCGTCGTCGCCGGCGCGGATCACCTGGCCGCGGGTGGCGGCGTCCATGTCGATGACCACCCGGGTGCGCTCGGCGTCCCCGCCGAAGCGGACGCGCAGGATCTCCCCCGCCGCGCCCGACGCCAGCCCGCGTCCCGCCGCCAGCAGGGCGACGGCGAACACAAACAGGCCCACGGCGGCGACCAGCCGTTCACGGACGGTCCATGCGGACGGGTTGAGACGCGACACACCGAACATTCGACCGGGATCCACCTTCCTTGTTGCCCGCATCATGCCCGAACGTGGTCGCCAACGGGTTAAGGCGGACACGGCTTCCCAAGCGCTTCCGTCGTCCCTATGCTTGGGGGGCTCGCGAACGATCGCGTCCCCTGCTCCGCCAGGCCGGGCGCGCCCTCCTCGCGGCGTGACTTTCACCGATCCGAGAACCGGCCGGGCCCGCCCGCCGATTCGACGACCAGGGTCCGGGACGCCCCTATCGACGGCGCGTCAGGCCCCAGGACCGTACTGAACCTTCATGGGCCACACCGCCTGCGCTCCCTTCCGGTCTGATCTGACCGACCTCGCCACCGGCCTGCGCCGCGGCGACGGGATCGCGCTCGCGCCGGTCATCAATCCCATTCGGCGAGCCGCCTGTTCACCCCCCAGCGGGGATGGCCGAGCGCGCCAGAAAGAAATCTTCCATGTCAAAGACCATGTTGATCGACGCCGCCCACGCGGAGGAGACCCGCGTCGCGATCGTCGAGGGCCGTCAGATCGAGGAATTCGACTTTGAATCCCGCTCGAAGCGCCAGCTTCGGGGCAACATCTATCTCGCCAAGGTCACCCGCGTAGAGCCCAGCCTGCAGGCCGCCTTCGTCGAGTACGGCGGCAACCGCCACGGCTTCCTGGCCTTCAACGAAATCCATCCGGACTACTACCAGATTCCGGTCGCCGACCGCGAAGCCATCATGGCCGAAGCCCCGTCGGACGACGAGGAGCATGACGACCTCGGCCGCGAAAGCGCCGACGACGAGCATGAAGGCGGCATGGCCGAGGAAGAGCGCCTCAAGCGCCGCCTGATGCGCCGTTACAAGATCCAGGACGTCATCAAGCGCCGTCAGGTCATGCTGGTCCAGGTCGTCAAGGACGAGCGCGGCGGCAAGGGCGCGGCCCTGACCACCTGGCTGTCGCTGGCCGGCCGCTACTGCGTGCTGATGCCCAACACCGGCAAGGGCGGCGGCATTTCCCGCAAGATCACCCAGGCCACCGACCGCAAGCGGCTCAAGGCCGCCGCCGCCTCTCTGGACGTGCCGCACGGCATGGGCCTGATCATCCGCACCGCCGGCGCCAAGCGCACCAAGGCCGAGATCAAGCGCGACTACGAATATCTGCTTCGCCTGTGGGAGACGATCCGCGAGACCACCCTCGCCTCGAACGCCCCCTCGCTGATCTATGAGGAGGAAAACCTCGTCCGCCGCGCCGTCCGCGACATGTTCGACAAGGATTTCGACGGCATCCAGGTCGAGGGCGTCGAGGGCTTCAAGGAGGCGCGCGACTTCATGCGGGTGCTGATGCCCTCGCAGTCGAGGAAGGTGCACCTCTACCAGGGCGCGCGCCCGCTGTTCGCCTCCAACGGCATCGAGGAGATGCTGACCCAGATTCACCAGCCGACCGTGCCGCTGAAGTCGGGCGGCTATCTGGTCATCAACCAGACCGAGGCCCTGGTCGCCATCGACGTCAATTCCGGCCGCGCCACCAAGGAGCGCAACGTCGAGGCCACCGCCTTCAAGACCAATATGGAAGCCGCCGTCGAGGCCGCCCGCCAGCTGCGCCTGCGCGACCTCGCCGGCCTGATCGTCATCGACTTCATCGACATGGATGAGTCGAAGAACAACCGCGCCGTCGAAAAGGCGCTGAAGGACGCCCTGGCCAGAGACCGCGCCCGCATCCAGATGGGCCGCATCTCCGGCTTCGGCCTGATGGAGATCAGCCGCCAGCGCCGCCGCCTCGGCGTCATCGAGGGCGCCACCGAGGTCTGCCCGCACTGCCAGGGCGCCGGACGCATCCGCTCGGCCGAAAGCGCCGCCCTGATGACCCTGCGCGGCGTCGACATCGAGGCCGGACGCAACGGCGCCGGTTCGGTCAACCTGCGCGTCTGCACCGCCGTGGCCCTCTACATCCTCAACCACAAGCGCGACTACCTGCAGCGCCTGCTGACCCAGCGCGGCCTCGCCGTCATCATCCAGATCGACGACAGCCTGGCCCAGGGCGAGCACGCCATCGAGCGCACCGAGACCAATGAGGACTTCACCCCGCCGGACGGCGTCGAGGCCTTCGTCGATCTCGAGGACGATTTCGACGACAGCGCCTGGGCCGAGGACGAGATCGACGACGACGAGACCCTCGACGACGAGGACGAGGACGATCTCGACCGCGAGGACGCCGACGACGACGAGCCGCGCGAACGGGCCGAACGGTCCGAGAACGGCCGCGGTCGCGGTCGCCGCCGGCGCGGCGGCCGTCGCGAGGACGGCGAAGCTCCGGCCGGCGACGACGCCCCCGCCCTGGCCGACGATGACGACAGCGAGGCCGGACGCCGCCGTCGGCGCGGCCGCCGTGGCGGACGCCGCATCCGCGAAGAGGGCGGCGATCGCGACGCCTTCTTCTGGGTCCGCGGCCGCACGCCGTCGCTGGACGATCCCTACGTCTGGTTCGATCCGATCAACCCCGCCGCCGCCGCGCCGCGCGCCGCGCCCGCGGCCGAGGGCGAGGAGCCGCGCCGCGATCGCGTCGAGATCGAAGGCGCCGAAGGGGGCGAGCGGACCGGCCGTTCGCGTCGCCGCCGTGGCCGCGGCCGGGGTCGGGACCGTGGCGGCGACGCCGGCTCGAGCCAGG
>JADGMZ010000371.1 GCA_015234495.1 Brevundimonas sp.
GACCTCGAACTTGCCGCCTGAAATGATGTAGCTGCCGAACACGAGGCCGAACAGCAGCACGATGCCGATAATCTGGAACATGAAGAAACGGCCGGTCCTGCGCGCGTGAGACGCCGACCATCGCGATTAATCATTAAGGGGCGGTTGCGAGCCGGCCGCTACAGTCGCGTCTGGCCGTCGAGAATGGCCTGCAGGGCCGTTTCACTCAGCTTGGCGTAGCCGCTCTTGCCGCCGCGGACATAGACCGCTCCGTCGACCTTTTCCGGATCGAAGCCGTCGCGGACCAGATCCATCTTGCGGTATTTGAAGGTGCCGGTGGTGTCCGCCGCCTTGATGATCCTCAGGAAAACGGGGCGGGCGAAGACCGGCAGCTCCTGGTCGACCCAGTCGGCGAAGGCCCGGGCGCCGAACTTGCCGTCGATCACCAGCGCGACCATCCCGGCCTTGCCGTCGTGCCCGGGAACCGGAACGCCATAGGCGATGACCTCCTTGACCCCCGGCCCGTCGGCCAGCCGCTGCTCGACCTCGGCGGTGGAGACGTTTTCGCCCTTCCAGCGGAAGGTGTCGCCGATCCGGTCGATGAAATAGACGTAGCCCTCCGAGTCCTGCTTCATCAGGTCGCCGGTGCGGAACCAGCGATCGCCGCGCACGAACACGTCACGCAGGATCTTCTTCTCCGACGCCGCCTTGTCGGCGTAGCCCGAGAAGGCGTGGCGGGTATCGTCGCCGATCCGCCCGATGGCCTCGCCCACCTCGCCCGGCTTGACCAGCTGGCACAGGCCGTCGGGGCCGCGCGCCGGCGCCTCGGTGTCCATGTCGAAACGCACCAGGCGGAAGTTGATCTGCTTCTTCAGGAAGCCCGGGGCGCGGCCGATGGCCCCGGGCTTGCCGTCGAAATTGAACAGCGAGACATTGCCCTCGGTCGAGCCGTAGAACTCAAGGATGTCGGGAATGGCGAACCGCTTCTGGAAATCGTTCCAGACGTCGGGCCGCAGTCCGTTGCCGAAGGCCAGGCGCAGCTTGTGCGACCGCTCGTCCTCGTTCTCCGGGCAGTTGACCAGATAGCGGCACAGTTCGCCGATGTAGACGAACAGGGTGGCGCCGGTGGCCTTGACGTCGGGCCAGAAGCCCGAGGCCGAGAACCGCTTGCGCAGGACCAGCTTGCCGCCGTTCAGCAGGGCCGGTCCGATGCCGACCAGCCCGCCGGTGGAGTGATACAGCGGCAGGACGTTGAAGGTGACGTCCTTGTCCGTGGCCGAGGTGGCGCCGGCGAAGGCGCGCATATAGGTCCGCGCCCGGGCGTGGGTGACCTTGGCCGCCTTGGGCAGGCCCGTCGTGCCCGAGGTGTAGATGTACAGGGCCGTGTCGCGATTGGTCAGGCCGGCGCGCACCGAGCGGGCGGGCCGAACCGAGGAGCCGCTGCGCACCGGCTTGTCGAGACCGCGCCGCTCGTCGGCCTCGTCGGCGTCCGACAGCCCCAGCACCCAGAGCATCAGGTTGCGGCCGGCGAAGGCGCGGGCCTCCTCGACCTTGCGCCACGACTCCGCGTCGGTGACCACCTGCGAGGCGTTGGAGATCGACAGGCAGTGCGCCAGGGCGTGGCCGGTCAGATTGGTGTTGATCAGGGCCGTGGCGACCCCGACCTTGGAGAAGCCGATCCAGGCGGCCAGGTATTCGGCCCGGTTCAGCATCACCAGGGCGATGGTGTCGCCGCGCTTCAGCCGACGGCTCTGGGCCCAGTGGCCGAACCGGTTGGCCATGGCGTCCAGCTCGCGATAGGTCAGCGTCAGCCGGTCGTCCTGAAGCGCCACATGCTCGGGGAAGCGGTCGACGGCCTCTTCCCAGTCGTCACAGACCAGGTCGGTGCTGTCCAGATCGATAGGCTTGATGCGCTTGAGCAGTCGGCGCAGTCCCTTGGCGAACCGCAAGTCGCGCCGGATGTTCGCCACAAGCCCCATCGTCCCATCCACTCCGTGCAAGACAGCCGCACCCATGGTGATGAACAAGGCGTCCGTCCGGGTCAACCGGCGGGGGGAGGGCGGGGCGGCTTTCCGGGCTTTCCGGGGCGGTTTGGCGCGGCGCGTGGCGCCGAAACGCCGGTTCCCCAAGGTCAACCCGGGCGCAGCTCGCGGAGCGACGGGCCCGCGCGCGGGAAGTGTCCGGAATAGTATTGGCGCGCCACAAATCTGGACGAGTGCAGGCGCAACTGTGTTCGCATCAGTGTTTCTTCAAGGCGTCCGGAACCGTGATCTTGGAGAATGGTTCAGCCTCCACTGATTTGGAGGAATGTAGATGTCCGTAACCTATCCCGACGATCGATCCATGCATGCCGGCGACCGGCTCGAAACACTCCGCGAGGAGACGTTCGTGCCCGTCTACGCCCGCACCCGCCGCGGTGGACGCAGCCGCAAGGGCGGCGTGAAGACCTGGATGATCCTGGCCCCGGTCGGCGTGCTCGTCCTCGGCGGCGGCGCGGCCGCCCTGATGATGGGCGACGGCGAGGAGGCGGCCCCTGCGCCCGTCCTGGCGCCCGCGTCCACGCCTCCGGTGCTGCCGGCCCAGCCGCTGCCCGCCGAGGTCGTCTCAGTCGAGGCCGTGCCGGTGACCGGGACGGCGCCGACGCCGGCGGCTCGGCGGGCCTCGCTCGCCCCCGCCCCCGCCCCGGCGCGTCAGGCTGCTTCGGCCCGGTCCGCCGCGCCGGTCGCCGTGGCCGAGCCCGCCCCGACGGTCCCCGCGCCCACGGTCGAGGTCGCCCCGGAACCCCAGCCTTACACCGCCGCCCTGAACGCGGCCCCGACGACGCCGGCCCCGCCGCCCGTCATCGTCATCCAGCCCGCCGACTGACGGCGGTCCGGACCGAAATCCAGCCCCGGCGGAGCGATCCGCCGGGGCTTTTGCGTCCGTCGGCGGCTCACAGGGGCGACGTCAGCTCCCGCGGCGGACGAATGCGCCGGAACCGCGCCTCGATGAAGGAGAAGGTCCCGAAGGCGACGAAGCCGAGGGCGGCGACAGCCAGAACCCATGGTCCCGACGGCTGCCGTTCCACCGCCTCCAGCGCCGATCCGAAGCTGGTCACCTCCGAGGCGCGGTCGTCGAGACCGGCCAGCACCACCAGGCTGGCCAGCGGCAGATAGGCCAGGCCGCGGGCCACATGGCCGGCCCGCGCCAGCGGCGCCACCCGGCGGCACATCCGCTCCGAACAGGCCAGATACTCGGTGAAGTCCTCCCGCCACGCCTTGACGATATTGCTCACCCCGATGCCGAAGATGGCCAGTCCGCCTCCGACCAGCAGCCACTGGCCGAGCGGCAGGGCCAGAACGGCCGCGGCCCGGGCCTGGCTCTGGGCCACGCCTTCGCGCGCCGCGTCGTCGGGCGGGCCCGCCATCAGGCCGAAGGCGGCCACCGCCAGCGCGGCGTAGCTGAAGCCGCTGAACAACTGGCTCATGCGCGTGCCCAGTCCGTTCCACGAGACGCCCTCGTGATCGGCGTCGAACACCGACTGCAGGATGCGCCACATCACGAAGGCGCTCAGGCCCAGGCCGACCAGCAGCGCCCACACCCGGCCCAGCGGCCTTTGCGCCATCCAGTCCAGGGCGCCCCTCGTCCCCACCGCATCGCCGGTCAGGTCGGCCGCGGCCAGCAGGATCAGGAGGCCGACGGACAGATAGACGAACCCCCGCGCGCCGTAGCCGAGGCGGGCGGCCCACTCGACGAGGTCATGCAGGGGCGGAACCCGCCGCAGCAGGGACGACCTTCGCCGCCCTGTCTCTCCGAGACGCGCGAGACGGGAACGGAGGGGGGCGAGGGGGTTCGACACGGCGTCCTCAACTCCTGCGGCGGAATATGGCTCCGCTATCGCCGGTCCGGCCTTGAGGTGCGACCTGTGGACGCATATCTGCTCCCCGCCCAGGGAGGGCGCACATGCAGCCAGTGATCTCCATCGAAGGTCTGACCAAGACCTACAAATCCGGGCTTCAGGCCCTCAAATCCATCGACCTGACCATCCGCAAGGGCGAGATTTTCGCCCTGCTCGGGCCCAATGGCGCGGGCAAGACGACGCTGATCTCGGTCGTCTGCGGCATCGTCACCCCGACGACGGGGCGGATCGTCGCCGACGGCCACGACATCCAGACCGACTATCGCGCGGCCCGCGGCAAGATCGGCCTCGTGCCCCAGGAGCTGACCACCGACGCCTTCGAGTCGGTGCTGGCCACGGTCACCTTCAGCCGCGGCCTGTTCGGCAAGCCGCCCAACCCCGCCCACATCGAGCGCGTGCTGCGCGACCTGTCGCTGTGGGACAAGCGCAACGACAAGATCATGACCCTGTCGGGCGGCATGAAGCGCCGGGTGCTGATCGCCAAGGCGCTCAGCCACGAGCCCGACATCCTGTTCCTCGACGAACCGACCGCCGGCGTCGATGTCGAGCTGCGCCGCGACATGTGGGAACTGGTCCGCCGCCTGCGCGAGCAGGGCGTGACCATCATCCTGACCACCCACTACATCGAGGAGGCCGAGGAAATGGCCGACCGCGTCGGCGTCATCCTCAAGGGCGAGCTGATCCTGGTCGAGGAGAAGACGGCCCTGATGAAGAAGCTGGGCAGGAAGACCCTGACCCTGAACCTGCAGGATCCGCTGGAGTCCATGCCTCCCGAACTGGCCGAGTGGAATCTCGCGCTCGGCGCCGACGGCCACGAGCTGGAATACGTGTTTGACTCCAACCTCGAGAAGACCGGCGTGCCGACCCTGCTGCGCCGGCTCAGCGACCTGGGGATAGGCTTCAAGGACCTGAACACCCGCCAGAGCTCGCTCGAGGACATCTTCGTCAGCCTGGTCCACCGCGATACCGGAGCGGCCGCATGAGCATGACCTTCAACGGCTACGGCGTCTGGGCCATCTACCGCTTCGAAATGGCCCGCGCCCTGCGCACCATCTGGCAGTCGCTGGTGACGCCGGTGATCACCACCGCCCTGTATTTCGTGGTCTTCGGCTCGGCCATCGGCAGCCGCATGACCGAGATCGACGGCGTGCCCTACGGCGCCTTCATCGTGCCCGGGCTGATCATGCTCAGCCTGTTCACCCAGTCGATCTTCAACGCCTCCTTAGGCATCTACTTCCCCAAATTCACCGGCACCATCTACGAGCTGCTCTCGGCGCCGGTGTCGCCGCTCGAGATCGTCCTCGCCTATGTCGGCGCCGCGGCGACCAAGTCGGCGGTGCTGGGCCTGATCATCCTCGCCACGGCCGCCTTCTTCGTGCCGCTGCAGATCCTTCACCCGGTCGAGATGCTGGCCTTCCTGATCCTGATCTCGACCACCTTCAGCCTGTTCGGCTTCATCATCGGCGTCTGGGCCAACGGTTTCGAGCAGCTGCAGATGATCCCCATGCTGGTGGTCACGCCCCTGACCTTCCTGGGCGGGTCCTTCTATTCGATCGACATGCTGCCCGAGGCGTGGCGGACGGTGACCCTGTTCAACCCGGTGGTCTATCTGATCTCCGGCTTCCGCTGGACCTTCTACGGCTCGGGGGATGTGGGCATCGGGGTCAGTCTGGGCGCGACCCTGGGCTTCCTGCTGATCTGTCTGGTGGTGGTCGGCTGGATCTTCCGCACCGGCTACCGGCTGAAAAACTAGACCGTCACGAAACGGGCCAGATCGCCTTCCAGTCTGGCCCGGTCCTCGCGTTCCGGAAGCGCGCCGGTCGCCGGCGCGGGAGAGTTCATGTCCACCGACGACCAGTCCCGCAACGAACCGCCCGTCCCCTTCGCCCGCCGCCCCGTCAGCTGGGGCCGGGCGCCGGCGACGGTGTTCCGCGCCGGTCCCCTGCCGAGGGGCGAGCGCCTGCCTCCTCTGCCCGAACCGCCCCCGGCCGCGCCCCCGGCCGCGCCCCCGGCGTCGTCGCGCGGCGCGATCCTCAGCGGGTCGCTGATCCCTCAGGCGGGCCCCAGAGCCGCTCCCAGGCCGGCGACGCCGCCTGCCCCCGAACCCGCCTCCCTCGCCCCGACGTCGAAGCCCGTCCCGACCCCGACCCCGAAGCCGGCCCCGGCCGCCGGCCCGGACCTGACCGTTCGGCCCCTGCCGTCCGACGGGCCGTCGCACGAGCCGGTCCGGCCGACCGTCGGGCCCGCCCCTCGGGTCGCGCCCGCCGCCGCCGCCGCTTCGGCACGCCGACCGGCCCGCCGGACGCCGCTCTACGCCGCCGCCGTGGCGGTGATCGGAATGGTCGCCCTCGGCGGTTGGCTGCTGACCCGTTCGCCCGCTGGTCCGCCCGCGGCCGCGCCGTCCGCCGCCGCGACCATCGAGCCGGCCGCTCCGATCCCGTCCCCGATCGCCGCAGAAGCCGCCCCGCCCCCGGTCGAGGCCGCGCCGGTTGCAGAGCCGCCGCCTCCGTCGAGCCAGCCGGCCGCGCCGGTCCGCGCCGCCGCCGAGACCCGCGCCCCGGTCGCCAATCCGCCCCGTCCGGCCCCCGCCGCCCCGGCCCCTGCGCCGGCGGTCCAGCCGGCCCCTGTGATCGTCGCCCCGGTCGAGCCGCTTATCGAGATCGCGCCGGCCCGGCCGGCGGGGCCGCCGCCGACCGCGGCCGAGCCTCCGCCCGCCGATCCGGACGCGCCGATCGCCACCCGTCCGCAGCCGCTCGAGACGGCGGCCGACTAGGCCTGCCGGATCGTCAGATAGCCGCGCTCGACCATGCGGCGCAGGCCTTCATAGGCCTCGGCCAGTTCCTCGTAGGCGGTCCGCGCCGAGGTCAGGCGGGCGATCTGGTCGGCGGTCGAGGGCGCGCCGGACTCACTCTGACGCAGGGCCTCGCCGACCCATTTCGCCCGCGCCGTCGCGGTCTGCACCGCCAGCCGCTGGAAGACCGACGGATCGAGGCCGGGCAGGGCGGCGCCGATCACCTCACGGTTGGCCACGAAGGCCGAATAGTCGATCTGCTCCAGCAGGCCGCGCAGCCGGCGCTGCTCCTGCGGATCGGCGTCCTGCGGCTCGAAATGGTCCCGTTGGCGACGGTAGGTGGAGGTCTGGATGGTCGACATCGCGCCGCTCCGAAGATGGTCGGGATGGAGGGTGCGCCGCGCCGATTAACGAGGGGTTGCGGTCGCGGGCTTGCGAACGCGCCCTGCCTCATGATACTTAAGTAAATGCTTCAGCATCAACAGCCGCTCGATCTCGCCTTTCAGGCCCTGTCGGACCCGACCCGTCGGCGAATGGTCGAACGTCTGTCCGCCGGCCCGGCCACGGTCAGCGAACTGGCGGATCCGCTGCCGATGTCGATGTCGGCGGTGGTCCAGCACCTGAAGGTCCTCGAGGCGTCGGGCCTCGTGATCACCGAGAAGGTCGGCCGGGTCCGCACCTGCCGGGCCGAGCCGCTGGCGCTCGGCGCCGCCGAACGCTGGATCAACGAACGCCGCCGGTCCGTCGAACGCAGTCTCGACCGGTTGGGGGCCTACCTCGAAGACACGCGTCCGAAGGAGGATGATCAGTCGTGACCATGGTTTTTCGCCAGCTGGATTTCGAGCGTCTCTATGACGCTCCCGCCGTCCGGGTGTTCGCCGCGCTCGCCGACCCCGCCGCCCGCGAGCGCTGGGCCGTGCCGGCCGGCAGCCGCCTTGTCTATGACCAGTCGGAGTTCCGGCCGGGCGGCGTCGATCTCTGCCGCTGCGGCTCGCCGGACGACCTCCGCTACTCCGTGGAGAACCGGTATCTCGAGATCATCGCCGACCGGCGCATCGTGCTGTCGGAGACCACGCGCGAGGGGGCGGCGGTGCTCAGTCACTCGCTCAACGCCACCGAGCTTGAGCCGGATGCGGGCGGGACCCGCCTGCGGCTGACGATCCTGTTGGCGGCCTGCGATCCTGGAATGATCGCCGGCGCGCAACACGGCTACCAGGCCGCTCTCGACAACCTCGCCGGCGAAGTCGCCATCCGGGGAGCACGCCCATGAGCCGGCCCGATCCTGCGACCGCCCACGGCATGTTCACCATCGAGCGTCGCTACGACGCCTCGCCGGAACGTGTGTTCCATGCCTGGTCCGACCCCGTCGCCTTCCGCCGGTGGTTCGTCGAGGCACCCGGCGCGACGGTCTACGACTGGCGCCACGACTTCCGTGTCGGCGGCAGCGGCGGCGGTCGCTATCGCTTCGGCGGCGAGGACGCCGACGTCGGGTTCAACGACACCGTCTTTCTGGACATCGTCGAGGACCGCCGGATCATCCTCAGCTACGTCATGGGGCGCGAACTCGGGGACGAGCGGCGCCGGGACTCCGCGTCGCTGGCCACCATCGAACTGGTCGCCGACGGCGCCGGTACGCGGCTGATCTATACCGAGCAGGGGGCTTATTTCGGCGAGGACGGCGCCGCGCACATTCCGTTGCGGGAAGAAGGCTGCGCCGAAATGCTCGAAAACCTCGCCCGCGAACTGGAGAGGAAGACCTGACCATGTCGCTTATCCTGTGGTCTCATCCCTATTCCGCCTACGGCCAGAAGGCCCTCGTCGCCCTCTACGAACTGGCCCTGCCGTTCGCGCCGAAGCTGGTCGATTTCGCCGACGAGTCCGTGATGGCCGAGTTCCGGGCGCTGTCGCCCTTCGCCAAGATGCCGGTGCTGGTCGACACGGCCGCGGACCGGACCGTCCACGAATCCAGCATCGTCATCGAATATCTGGACCGGCTGGCGGGCGGCGGACGGCTGATCCCGACCGATCCCGAGGCCGCGCTCGAGGCCCGCTGGATCGACCGCGTCATCGACACCTATGTCGGCGCCCCGATGAACCGGATCATCTTCCACCGGCTCGGCCGCGCCGGGCCGCCGCCGCCGGACGCGGTCATGGCGCTGGACGCGAACGAGATCGCCACCGCCTGGGACCTGCTGGAACGCCGGCTCGGCGATGGCCGCACCTGGGGCGCCGGGGAGAGTTTCACCCTGGCCGACTGCGCCGCAGCCCCCATCCTCACCTACGCCCGGCGCCTGGTCCCGTTCGGCGACCGCCCGCGCCTCAGGGCGTATCACGGCCGGCTGATGGCCCGGCCCTCGTTCCGGCGGGCGCTGGAGGACGCGGCTCCCTACGGTGACCTGATGCCCGCCCCGCCGGCGATCGACTGAGGCGGTCTCCCCGCCGACAGGGCGGCTTGCGGATAGTGAGCCGAGGCGTGCTCCCGACCCTCAGGAGACCTTAGGCGGTTCGTGCCTTTGCCACCGCCCCGCGATGAACCCGGCCGCGCTTCCCGCTGCCCAAAGCGATAGCGGCAGTGCCGCATACATGAGAGCAACGAGCCAGGTCCACCGCCCAAACATTCCGGACGGAGAAAGCGCAGCCCATGCGGCGAGCGCGATTGCAGGGGCGACGATCCAAGCGGCGAGCAGCCTCCCGCGCAAACGAGCAGGCGAAATCCACCCGATACCGAGACCGCCTGCCGACCCGATCAGAATGGCCAAGCCAAGCATCATCATCGTTCAAGCTTCACCTGAGCCGGGGTCCGAGGCAACCAGGACTAATGCACCCCAGATCGGCTAAGCGGGAGCGACGAAGCTGACTCTCTCAGCGACCGCTTTCCACCCTTACGGGACAGTCCGCTCGCGACCCGTTGCGGACCTTCAGCGACTTGGCTCCGCTGTCCCGCCCCTCTAAGAGCAGCGGGA
>JADGMZ010000372.1 GCA_015234495.1 Brevundimonas sp.
CAGTCGCCCTGAGGGTGATCGAATGTCTCTGACCGACCTGAGCATCATCTATCTTCAGCACGAGGAGCAGCGGGCTGCTCGGGGGGAGATCGGAAAAGGACACCTCCGGAACCAGCGAGCCCACTTCAGGAACTACATCGCCCGCGCTCCCGATTTCCAAGGATCTACGCGTGGTCGCGAGGTGAAGCCGTTCACCAGCTCGATCGGTCATTACAAGTTGACCAAGATCAAGCCGTCGACGGTGATCCGCTTTCGCGACGCGCTCTTCGCGGCCGGCCTGGGCTACAAGGCTGTCCGCGCCCACATCATCACGCTGGGGTCAGCCCTGGAGTGGGCGCGACTGCGCGATCTAGTCGCCACAAACGCAGCAAATAAGGTTCCGGTCGCTGCACCGACGAAGCAAAAGGAAGCGCGGGTGACGCCGCCGTCGAAAGCGGCGATCATGGAGGTGCTGCGAGCGTCCCCGCCAGAACTCGCCGAGATCATCCTGTTCTCGGCTTGCACTGGGCTGCGGGCCGGCGAATTGCGCTGCCTCCGCTATCGTCACATCGATTTGGAGAAGCTGACCGTCCGGGTGAAAGTCGCATTGGAGATCGACGACACCGAAGGCCCGCCCAAAAGCCAGGCCGGCTACCGCACGATTCCCATCGGTGCCGACTTGGCCGGGCGCCTCCTAAAACGCAAGACATCAGCGGGCGCCAACGGGAAGAGCCTCGTCTTCCCCAACGACAAGGGTGGCTACATCTATCGTGGTTCGCTGCTCAAGCAGTTGAACAAGGTCACCGCCGGCCTCGGCTGGCTTGCGGCCGGTGAAGTCGAACTCGACGCTGACGAAGACGAAGAGGACGACGGCAACACGCGGTTCACATGGCACGCGTTGCGCCACTACGCCATCTCCTCCTGGATCGCTGCTGATTTCAATCTGAAGGCCGTGCAGGTCTACGCCGGCCATGCCGACGTGAACACGACCTGGAACCGTTATGGGCATCTCTTCCCCCAGGAAGACCAGTCCGTTAAGATGGCCTCGGCCTCGGCGGACATCATCGCGATCGTCTAGATCGGCGAGGAGCATTTCGGGAGCAAATCGGGCAGCGCTCCGGTTAACTCCCGAGATTCCCCAACATTTTCATAGCCGAATACATTTCGCCGAAGTGTAGACCAGAGGCTACGAATCTGAGGGTCGGACGTTCGAATCGTTCCGGGCGCGCCATTTTTCCTTATCCGACGCATAGCCAAGGCCGGAGCTTACCTGGCGGCGCGACTCTGCCTGTAATACGCGCGGCGGTCTCGCAACCCGCCTTCGGAACGGCTCCGCTATGCGCTGCGCGAAAGTCTGATGCTCTCTGGCCAGGTGACAGCCCGCGTCTGACTCAGGTCGGCCGCTCGCAAGCCCCCTTTGCTGCACGAGACGCCGCAAACCCCATGGGTCCGAAAGGCGATGCGGGGAGCCCGTTGCCAGTCGGCTTCCCAGATGCGAGACCCGACCTGTCTTGGCCGCAGCGGGTTCGGGGATGGCGGGGGTAACGATCTATGAAGTGGCCGCCCGGGCGGGCGTTTCGATCAAGTCCGTCTCCCGCGTTCTCAACGGCGAGGCCAATGTCAGCGAGGCGCTGAAGAAGAAGGTCGAGGCCGCGGTAGCGGAACTGGGCTATCGCCGCAGCCTTTCAGCGCGTTCGCTCGCCGGTTCGGCGTCGTCCATCATCGCGGCCCTGGTCGACGCCAAGCTGACCATCGAGCATTGGCGCAGCGGGCGAGGCAACGACTACCTGAGCCGGCTCGAACTGGGTCTGCTGATCGAGTGCCGTCAGGCCGACCACCACCTGATGGTCGAGCTTGTCGATTATGACGCTCCCACCCTGCGGCAGGACCTGTCGAGCCTTCTGTCCGCCATCCGCCCGCAAGGCGTGGTGCTGACGCCTCCGAACTCGGACAACGACGTGGTCCTGGAGGTGCTCGACGCGATGGCGGTCCCCTACGCCCGCATCGGGCCGGAGACCGCCCCGGACCGCGGGATACGCATCCGCATGGACGACGCCGGCGCGGCCGAGCAGATCACCGGCCACCTGCTCGATCTGGGTCACGTCGATCTGGCCTACATCTCGGGCCCGGCCGCCTATTCGGCCAGCCGGCTGCGGCGGGTCGGGTTCGAGACGGCGCTGCGCCGTCGGGGCCTGGCGACCCGACCAGAGTGGGTGGCGGAAGGGCAGTTCACCTTCGGATCCGGCCTGGAGGCGGCCGAGCGCCTGCTGGCGGCCCCGCACCGGCCGACAGCGATCTTCGCCGCCAACGACGACATGGCGCTGGGGGTGCTGCAGGCCGCCGCCGCCGCCGGGCTGAGCGTGCCGCGCGACCTGTCGGTGGCGGGCTTCGACGACACGCCCAGCGCCTTGTTCAGCACGCCGCCGCTGACCACCATCCGCCACCCGGTGGCGGAGATGGCGGCCGCCGCGGCGCAACGTCTCGTTCCGCTGCTGAAGTCGCGACTGGATCCCGGAGAGGGCCTGGAGGAGACGACCGTCCCCCACGCCCTGATCATTCGGGGATCCACGGCGCCGCCGGCCAAGCCTCTGGCTTGACAGCGCTGTCATCCGCCGCGCTAATAGGCTGAGCCGGTCGCCGGCGCGGGCTCTCGATCCCGCTCGCGACCGAGAGTCGCCTTCAGCTGGAGTCCGCCCATGCGCAGCGCCGTGTCCGTCCTGGTTCTCGCATTGGCCGCAGGGGCGGCCTGGGCCCAGACCCCGCCCGAGCCGGCTGTCGTCGAAGCGGCGCGGGCCGATCCCGCGAACTGGCCGCGCGCCGCCTCCCCTGAGGGGTTCACCGACGTGGCCACGGAAGCCTTCATCTCGGACCTGATGGCCCGGATGACGGTCGAGGAGAAGGTGGGTCAGCTGATCCAGGCCGACATCGCCGCCATCCAGCCCGAGGACCTGCTGACCTGGCCGATCGGCTCGATCCTGGCAGGCGGCAACTCCTCGCCGGGCGGCGACGAGCGCGCGCCGGCGCAGGCCTGGGTCGATCTCGCCCGTGCCTTCCGCAAGGCCAACGCCGCGCGCCCGGGGACCCCGGTCCCGCTGATCTACGGCATCGACGCGGTGCACGGGCACAACAACGTCGTCGGGGCCACCATCTTCCCGCACAACATCGGCCTGGGCGCTGCGCGCGATCCCGACCTGATCCGGCGCATCGGCGAGGCGACGGCACTCGAGGTCGCGGTCACCGGGGCCGACTGGACCTTCGGCCCGACCCTCGCCGTGCCGCGTGACGACCGCTGGGGCCGCACCTACGAGGGCTTCGGCGAGGATCCCGAGATTGCGCAGAGCTACGCCGGGCCGCTGACCCTGGGCCTGCAGGGGGAGATCGAGGCGGGCCGCCCGCTTCAGCCCGGCCGCATCGCCGGCTCGGCCAAGCATTTCCTCGCCGACGGCGGCACCATCGACGGGCGCGACCAGGGCGACTTCGTCGGGAGCGAGCGCGAACTGATCGACGTCCATCTGAGCGGCTATCCGCAGGCGATCGACGCCGGCGTGCTGTCGGTCATGGCCAGCTTCTCCAGCTGGAACGGCGTCAAGCACTCCGGCAACCACAGCATCCTGACGGACGTGCTGCGCGGGCCGCTGGGGTTCGAGGGCTTCGTGGTCTCCGACTGGAACGCCCACGGCCAGCTGCCGGGCTGCTCGAACGAGAGCTGCCCCGAGGCGGTCAACGCCGGCATCGACATGCTGATGGCGCCGGACAGCTGGAAGCCGCTGTACGAAAACACCCTCGCCCAGGTGCGCGCCGGCGAGATCCCCATGGCCCGCGTGGACGAGGCCGTCCGCCGCATCCTGCGCGCCAAGGTCAAGGCCGGCCTGTTCGCGGAGGAGCGTCCGCTCGAGGGCCGGCTCGAGCACCTCGGCGCTTCCGAGCACCGGTCCCTCGCCCGCGAGGCCGTGCGCAAGTCGCTGGTGCTGCTCAAGAACGAGAACGGCGTCCTGCCCATCCGCGGGAGCACCCGCGTCCTGGTGGCCGGAACGGCCGCAGACGACATCGGTCAGGCCTCCGGCGGCTGGACCCTGACCTGGCAAGGCACCGGCAACACCAACGACCACTTCCCCAACGCCGACTCCATCTGGGCCGGCGTCGAAGAGGCGGTGACCGGGGCCGGCGGCGAAGCCGTGCTGAGTCCGGACGGGGTCTGGCAGGAACGGCCGGACGTGGCCGTGGTCGTCTTCGGCGAAACGCCCTACGCCGAGTTCCAGGGCGACATCGACACCCTCGACTTCCTGCCGGAGGAGCCTCTCGCCATCCTGCACCGGCTGCAGGCGGACGGCATTCCCACTGTCTCGGTCTTCCTCTCGGGCCGGCCGATGTGGGTGAATCCCGAGCTCAACGCCTCGGACGCCTTCGTCGCCGCCTGGCTGCCGGGCACCGAAGGCGCCGGGGTGGCGGACGTGCTGATCGGTGACGCCGAAGGCCGCCCCCGCCACGACTTCAGCGGCGTGCTGGGCTTCTCCTGGCCGCGCGACGCGACCGGCCGCCCGCTGAACCGGGGCGAGCCCGGCTACGATCCCCAGTTCGCCTACGGCTACGGCCTCAGCTACGCCCGGCCAGCCCCGGTCGGACGGCTGTCCGAGGAGAGCGGCGTGGCGGCGAGCGCCTCCAGCGTCGACATGTATTTCGTCGACGGACGCGTCACGCCGCCGTGGTCGCTGGCGCTGGAGGATTCCGGCGGCCAGACCCGGGTCGGAAACGAGAAGCTGGTCGCCAGCCCGCGCGGCGGCGTCCGCATGACCGTCGTCGATGATCTGGCCCAGGAGAGCGGGCGGCGTTTCGTCTTCGCCGGGGACGGCGGTCAGGCCCTGATCTGGGGCGGGCCCGTCGACCTCACCCGACAGGCCAACGGCGAGATGGCCCTGTCGTTCCGGTACCGGATCGACGCGCGGCCGGAGGGCCGGGTGAGCCTCGGCCTGGGACAGGCGGCGGTCGACGTGGGCGATATCTTCGGCGCGGCGCCGATCGGGGAGTGGCGCACGATCAAGGTCCGCCTCTCCTGCTTCCGCGACGCTGGAGCCGACCTCGAGGCGGTGGAGCGGCCGTTCCTGCTTGCCTCGGAGCGGGCGGCGACGGTCTCGGTCTCCGAAGTCAGGCTGGCTTCGAACGAAGCCGACACGGTCTGCCCGGCGGCCGCGCCGTAGCCGCTTCGCGCTTGCGCCGGAGCGGGCGGACGCGAAAGCTCCGGCGATGACCAAGGCGAACGAGAATCAGGCCGGCGCACCCGGCCCGGCGCCGGTGAGCCGGCCCTTTCTGGGGCTGTTCGCCCTCGCTCATCTCGGCGCCTTCATCGCCTTCGTGCCCATGCTCAACCTGCTCCTGCCCCTCAAGGCGGAGTTGATCGATCCGGCCGGCAAGGCCGTCCTCCTCAGTCAGGTGATGCTGTGGGGCGCGGTGGCCGCGGCGGTGACCAATCTGGCCGCCGGCGCCCTCAGCGACGCGACCCGCGGGCGGTTCGGGAGGCGGCGGCCGTGGATCGTCGTCGGCGCCCTTGCCGTGGCCGGGGCGCATGGCCTGGTCTTCGCCGCCAGCACCGCCCAGCAGTTGCTCGTCGCCGTCCTGGTCTTCCAGGCCGCAGTGAATGTGATGTTCGGGCCGCTGAACGCCGTGCTGCCCGACGTGGTGCCGGGCCGCCAGAAGGGTCTGGCGGCGGCTCTGGCCGGTCTCGCCCTGCCGGGCGCCGGCCTCTTCACCGCCGGCGTTCTGGCGGTGGCGCTGGCCCGACTGGACCATCGCTTCCTCGTCGTGGCCCTGGCCGTGCCTCTCCTGGTTCTCCCCTTCGCCCTGCGCCTGCGCGAGCCGCAGCGGCCGGTAGCCGGCGCCCGGCGTGGCCTGCCGTCGCTCACCGCCCTGACCGACCGCGACTTCCTGATGGCCTTCGCCTCCCGTCTGCTGGTCCAGGTCGCCATCACCTTCAACGTGCTCTACCTGCTGTTCTACCTGCAGGAGACGGCCCGGCTGGGCCCCTTCGCCGACCTGCGGCCGGAGGCGGTGCTGGGCGGCCTGCTGGGGGTGAGCACGGCGGTCTCGCTGGCGGCGGGGTTCATGGGCGGGATCCTGTCCGACCGGCTGCGGCGGCGGCGGCTGTTCGTCACCGCGGGCGGGCTGGCCATGGCCGGCGGCGCGGCGCTTCTGGCGGCGGCCCCCGGCTGGCCGGGGCCTCTGGTCGCCCAGCTGCTCTTCGGACTCGGCCTGGGCCTGTACTCGACGGTCGACACCGCCCTTGTGGCCGAAGTCCTTCCAGACCCGCGGGCCGCCGGCCGGGATCTGGGCCTCATGAACGTGGCCATCACCGCGCCGCAGGTGCTCGCGCCGCTGCTGGGGCTGGGGCTGCTGTCGCTCTCCGGCGGCGACTTCCGGTGGATCTACGCCGCCTCGGCCCTGTTCGCCCTGTTCGGCGGTCTGGCCGTCGCCGGAATCCGCCGCGTGCGCTGACCGGCAGCGTCAGTTCGCCGGCGGGTTCATCCGCCTCAGCCAGGTGCGCACGAAAAGGCCCGACGGGCTGATCATCGTCTCGTCCCAGCCGCCTTCGCCTGCCGCGCCGGGCCTCAGGGCCGCGGAGGTTTCGTCCTTGTCGGTGATCGACCAGTTCAGGCTGCCAAGGCCGTTCGTCTCCATGAAGTCCCACCACAGGGCGGTCTCTTCCCGGTCCAGAATCCCGTCCCCCGTCGCCTCGCTGGTTCCCCACTCGGTGACGAACAGGGCGGCGCCCAGCTCCATCGCCCTGGCCGCCTTGTCGCGCAGCTCCTGTCGGTGGGTGCCTGCGTAGAAATGCAGGGTGTAGGCGACGTTGTCGAAGGGCAGGGGATCGGCCGCGGCGATGTCGACGTCCTGCGACCAGCTGGGCGTCCCGGCGACGATCAGATTGTCCGGGTCGACGGCGCGGATCCGCGGGATCACTGCCATGTGGTAGGGCCGGACCACCTCGGCCCAGGAATGGGTGTTGAGCGGCTCGTTGTACGTCTCGTAGATCACGTTCGGCCGGTCGCCGTACTTCTCGGCGATGCGGGCGAAGAAGGCGGCGGCGGCTTCCGGCTCGGGCTCGTGCGCGTGCCAGTCGACGATCACGTACAGGCCCTCGGCGATGGCGGCGTCGATCACCGCCTCGGCCTTCGCCATTTCCCGTTCCGGATTGTCGAGGTAGCCGTCGTGATGAACCGCGACGGCGGCGCGAACCACGGTGACCGACCAGTCGTCCTTCAGCCAGCGCACGGCGTCGGCGTTGTAGTACTGCGGCGCCCACTGGCTCCAGAACAGCGACATGCCGCGCAGCGTCACCGGCTCGCCGTGCTGGCCGACCAGCCGCGTCCCCTCCAGCCGCAGCTGGCCGTGGCGCTCCACCGGCGTCTCGGCCAACGCCGCCCCGGGCAGCAGTACAAGGACGGCGAGGGCGAACAGTCGTTTCAAGGCCATCTCCGTACTGCCTCCGGACGGGCCCGGTCCGCGCCTCAGAAGGAAGCGCGGAGGGTCACCGCGAAGCGCCGATCATAGACCCACCACGAGCGGGTCTTCAGGGTGTTGGCGCCCATCAGCTGCCGGTTCTCGCTGTTGGCCAGGTTGTTGCCCTCGAAGGCCAGGCTGACGCCGTCGCGCAGCTCCACGATCACCGACCCGTCCAGCTGGCCGTAGTCGTCCTGCCACATCGGCAGGCGCACGTCCGAGACGTCGCGGTTGGTCAGCAGGTATTTGCTGCGCCAGTTGTAGGCGAGGCGGGCCTGGATCGGACCGCGCTGGTACAGGCCCACGATATTCCAGGCCTTCTCCGACAGGCCCTCGAGCGGCAGGCCGTCGATCGTCTCGGCCGCGTCCCACTCGCTGACGTACTGCTGCGAGGTGGAGCCTTCGCTGTCGATGTAGGTGAAGTTCGCCTGCAGGCCGAGACCGCCCAGCCAGCCCGGCAGGAAGTCGTAGAACTGCTGGTAGCCGACCTCGAAGCCCTGGATCGTGCCTTCCTCGCCGTTGGTCGGCCCGCTGACCAGGAAGTCCCGGCCCTCGAAGGTGCGCGTGTGCGTTCCGGTGGTGAAGAAGTCGTCGACGTTCTTGCGGAAGGCGGTGACGTAGAGCGAGTGAGTCGCCGACGGATACCATTCCAGCGCCACGTCGAACTGGTCGGCGCGCATCGGCTTCAGCTCCGGATTGCCCCGCGCCGCGCCGCCCCAGCCCTCGACCACCGTGCCTTGCGGGTTCACCGAGGCGGTCAGGTCCACGAAGGGGAACATCTGGCTGAAGCTCGGGCGCGCGATCGCCTTCGAGGCCGCGAAGCGGGCGATCAGCGAGTCGGTCAACTGGAACTTCAGGTTCAGGCTGGGCAGGACGTCGGTGTAGGACTGCTCGCCCGACACGTCGAAGGCGGCGCCGGTGCCGAACGCGATGTCGTCAGCCGGCAGGCCGGGATAGGTGGTCAGGTCCGGCAGGAAGCCGGAGCCGCGGGCCGTATTCTCGGTCCGCACCACCCGCACGCCGAGATTGCCCTCGATGGGCACCGGCGTGTTCTCCCAGCCGAACCGCGCCACGGCGTAGCCGGCGAGGGTCTTCTCGGTCTGGGTCGACAGGCTTTCGGCGTCGAAGCCGCGCGGGCTCCACTGGGCGTTGCCGCCGATGTTCTCGATGATGTCCGAATTGCGCAGGAAGCCCCGCGCGAGCTCGATGTCCGGCATCACCACCGTGGGCGCCTGGACGTCGCCGCGGAAGAAGTTGTCGAAGCTGTAGAGCAACGCGTACTCGGGAAGGACCTGGTCCATCCAGAGGAAGGGCTCGTTCCACGGCGCGCTGAGCGCCTGCCAGTTGTACTGGGTGTAGTTGTTGGTGACGTCCCGGTCGGTGAACCGGGCCCCGAAGCGGATCGAGTTCAGGACGGGGTGGTCGAATTCATAGGCGAAGTCGACGCGCCCGGCGAACTGCTCCGCCTCGTTATCATCGATGTGATCCATGGCCGCGTGCCAGAAGTAGTTGGCCGGATCGCGGGTGAAGGAGTCGGGGCCGATGCTGGCCACGGGTCGTCCGCCGCTGAGGTCGATCGTCACCTCGGGCACATAGGCAGAGCTGAAGATGGTGAAGTCCCAGCCGGCGCTGGCGGCCTTGATGTACTGCAGGTCCACGCTCACCGCGAGGCGGTCGGACGGGTAGTAGCGCAGACCCAGCGACAGGTCGTTGCTGGACTCCTCGCGCTCCTGATGGCGGGCCGCCATCCGGTACTGGGTGCCCACCTCGCCGGCCACCGGCTGGCTGCCGCGCCAGTAGCTGATCTGGCGCAGGGAACCGGTCTGGAAATAGCCGTCGTCATCGAAGGTGAACTGGCCGCCGGCGGCCGGAATGACGAAGTTGTTGTTGGCGTCGACCTGGGGGATGGCCTCGTAGTTGTCCCAGCGGGTGTCGAAGTCCGAGCGCAGGTACTGAAGGAAGACCTCGGTCTGGTCGTTGGGCCGCCATTGCAGCGCCAGCGCTCCGCCCAGCCGCTCGCGCTCCGAATCCAGCCGTCGCCACGACACGCCCTCGGGCACGTACAGCGTCTGGTCGGCGGTCAGGCCGAGATAGGACTGGTC
>JADGMZ010000373.1 GCA_015234495.1 Brevundimonas sp.
GCGTCCACCTGCCCGAGCGGGCTCTCGACCAGGCGCCCGCGCTGGCGGCGGCCCGGCCGGACTGGCGCATCACCGGCGCGGCGCATTCGGCGGACTCGCTGGCCCGCGCCTCACACCTCGACGCCGCCGTGCTGTCGCCCGTCTTCCCTGCCCGCGGCGCCTCGGCCGAACGGCCATCTCTGGGGGTCGCGCGTTTCAGCGATCTGGCGCGGGCCGCGGCGGTCCCGGTCTACGCCCTGGGCGGGATCGACAGCAGCAATGCGCGCGCGCTCGTCGGCTCCAGTGCCTGCGGCCTGGCCGGAGTGTCGGCGATTCAGTCGGCCTTCGGGCCGGACTAGAAGCGGAAGATCGATTCCAGGCGGAAGCGCGGCGCGGTCCGGCGGTCGGTCTGCGGCGGACGGGCCGGGTCGGCCTCGGGCTCGGCCAGGCCGGCGGTGGCGCCGACCCGCAGGCTCGGGTTGACGCGGTAGTAGGCTCCGGCCTCGACGTCGCCGAGGTTGCTGTCGCGGCCAACGGGCTGGCTCAGGTTGAGGTCCAGGCCCCAGCGGCCCCGCTCGGTGAAGCGCAGGCGGGACTGCCCCGGGGTGGCCGAACGGGCGGCCTGGGCTTCGGACAGGGAGACGGCGGGGGCGCGGCTGCGCGAGGCGGCGGCTTGGGCCGAGGCGGCGTCAGCGGCCGCGAGGAGCGCGAGCCCTCCGGCCAGTCCAGCGATGACGGCGCCCTTGCGCATGTCCTGCCCTTCACGCCGCGGCGGAGCTTCCGCCACGGTCCTTGCCAGCGATTAGACACTGCTGGTCAGCCCGGTCAACGAAACGTGGCCTTTGATCGTTGGTTCCGGCGACTCTGGCGGACTCCTGTGGCGCGAGCGTCACGCGTCGGCGCGCCTTGGACGTGTTCTCGCCGCCGGACCGCCGCGATGCAGCCGCGGCGATGCGACTTCGCCTTGTCATCGCCCCTTTTGACCGTGTTATAGAGCGTCGCTTCGGCTTCGACCCTTCGGGCGGGCCGGCGCGTGCGCGGAAGGTCCGCCGCACGTTTCGATGGAATGGAGAGTCTCGATGGTGCTGGTTCGCGGCGCAGCGATCGCCCTGATCGCCTCGGGTCTGATGCTGGGCGGATGCGGCGGGATCCCGGGCATGGGCGGCGGAGCCAAGCCCGCCTCGACGGCCCAGACGGGGATCGGCGTCAACGCCTTCCTGTGGCGCGCCACGCTCGACACCCTCAGCTTCATGCCGCTGTCCAGCGCCGACCCGTGGGGCGGCGTCGTCAACTATGACTGGTACACCGACCCGCAGACGCCGAACGAGCGTTTCAAGGCGACGGTCTTCATCCTCGACACCCGGCTGCGCGCCGACGCCCTGAACGTCACCGTGACCAAGCAGGTGCGGGACGCCGCCGGCCAGTGGGTCGGCGCCTCTGTCGCCGCCCAGACCGAAACCGACCTGGAAAACGCCATCCTGACCAAGGCGCGCCAGCTCAACCTGCAGAACGCGGGCTGACCCCCTCCCCCTGACCATAGCCTCCTCAAGGCCGCGTCCTTCAGGAGCCGCCTGAAAGACAGCCGTGGCCCGATACGAGCCCAAGACCGCCGAACCCCGCCAGCAGGCCCGCTGGGCGGCCGCCGACGCCTTCCGCATGCCCATCGAGGGCACGGGCCGGCCGAAATACTACGTGCTGGAAATGTTCCCCTACCCGTCCGGGAACATCCACATGGGCCACGCCCGAAACTATGTCATGGGCGACGTGGTGGCCCGCTCGAAGCGCGCCCAGGGCTTCGACGTCCTGCACCCGATGGGCTGGGACGCCTTCGGCCTCCCGGCCGAGAACGCCGCCATCGAGCGCGGCATCCACCCCGGCGACTGGACCTGGTCCAACATCGCCGCCATGCGCGACCAGCTGAAGCTGCTCGGCCTGTCGCTGGACTGGTCGCGCGAGTTCGCCACCTGCGACCCGGCCTACTACGGCAAGCAGCAGGCCTGGTTCCTCGAGCTGTTCAAGCGCGGTCTCGTCTACCGCAAGGATTCGGTGGTCAACTGGGACCCGGTCGACAACACCGTGCTGGCCAATGAGCAGGTGGTCGATGGCCGCGGCTGGCGGTCGGGCGCGGTGGTCGAGAAGCGCAAGCTGAACCAGTGGTTCCTGCGCATCACCGACTACGCCGACGACCTCATCGAGGGGCTGAAGGAGCTCGAGGGCCGCTGGCCCGACAAGGTCCGGCTGATGCAGGAGAACTGGATCGGCCGCTCCAAGGGGCTGCAGATGACCTGGGCCTGGGCCGGAACCGCCCCGGCCGCCGCCCCGCACGGGCTGGAGATCTACACCACCCGCCCGGACACCCTGTTCGGGGCCAGCTTCATGGGCCTCGCGCCCGACCACCCGATCTCGAAGGACCTGGCCGAGGCGAACCCCGACGTCGCCGCCTTCGTCGCCGAGTGCCGAAAGGGCGGGTCCAGCCAGGCCGATATCGAACAGGCCGAGAAGACCGGCTTCGACACCGGGCTGAAGGTCGTCCATCCGTTCACCGGCGCCGAGGTTCCGGTGTGGATCGCCAACTTCATCCTGTCCGAATACGGCACCGGCGCGATCTTCGGCTGCCCGGGCCACGACCAGCGCGATTTCGAGTTCGCCAGCAAGTACGGCCTGCCGATCCTGCCGGTGGTCAAGCCCGACGGGGCCGGAGACGATTTCTCGGTCGGCGAGGAGGCCTACACCGGTCCGGGGACGCTGTTCCGCTCGGACTTCCTCGACGGCATGGAGATCGAGGCGGCCAAGACCGAGGCCGTCAGGCGCATCGAGGCGGCCGGCCAGGGCAAGGGCGCGACCATCTACCGCCTGCGAGACTGGGGCGTCAGCCGCCAGCGGTACTGGGGCTGTCCGATCCCGATCGTCCACTGTCCGGCTTGCGGGGCCGTGCCCGCCGCCCAGCTGCCGGTTGAACTTCCCCGGGACGTGACATTCGACACCCCGGGCAATCCCCTCGACCGCCATCCGACGTGGAAACACGTCAAATGCCCGTCGTGTCACGGTGATGCGACACGGGAGACCGACACCCTCGACACCTTCGTCGACTCCAGCTGGTATTTCGCCCGTTTCACCGACCCGACGGCGGCCGAGCCGGTCTCCAGGGCGGCCGCCGATCGCTGGCTGCCGGTCGACCAGTACATCGGCGGGGTCGAGCATGCGGTCCTGCACCTGCTCTACGCCCGCTTCATCTCGCGCGCCCTCTCCGACGCTGGCCTGATGAGCGTCCGCGAGCCGTTCGCCGGCCTCTTCACCCAGGGCATGGTCGTCCACGAAACCTATTTCGACGGCCTCGACGACGTCGGCCGCCCCAACTGGGTCGAGCCCGCGGACGTCCAGGTGCAGATGGTCGACAACAAGCGCGTCGCCAGCCGCCTGTCGACCGGCGCCGCGCTTTCGATCGGCGACGTCGAGAAGATGTCGAAGTCGAAGAAGAACGTGGTCGCGCCGCAGGAGATCGTGGACGCCTATGGAGTCGACGCCGGGCGGCTGTTCGTCCTATCCGACAGCCCGCCGGAGCGGGATGTGCAGTGGACCCCGGGCGGCGTCGAGGGGGCCAGCCGCTTCGTTCAGCGCGTGTGGGCCGAGGTCGACGGCTTCGACCCGGCCGTCGCCGGCGACGAGGCCGCCAACGCCTCTCTGGTCCGCGAGACGCACAAGGCCATCAAGGCTGTGTCGGACGGCATCGACCATTTCCGCTTCAACTCGGCGATCGCCAAACTCTATGCCTTCGTGGCCACGATCCGGGACCATCCCCAAGCCGGCGGCCAGGCGAAGCGAGAGGCCCTGTCGGCCTTGCTGCGGCTGGTGGCCCCGTTCACCCCCCACCTGGCCGAGGAAGGCTGGACGCGGCTCGGGGAAGCGGGGATGATCCTCGACGCGCCCTGGCCGGTGTTCGATCCGGCCCTGGCGGCCGACGACGAGGTGGTGCTGCCGATCCAGGTCAACGGCAAGCGCCGCGGCGAAATCCGCGTCGCGCGCGGGCTCGAGCCGGCCGAGGTCGAGAAGATCGTGCTCGCCGATCCGGACGTGAACGCCCGGTTGGAGGGCCAGACGGTGAGGAAGGTCGTGGTGGTCAAGGACCGTATCGTCAATCTGGTGGTCGGCTGATGCGCGCGGCCCGCGCCGGTCTTGTCGCGCTTGCGGGACTGGCGCTCGCCGGCTGCGGCCTCACGCCGATGTACGGCGACGCCGGCGTCGGCTCGGGGCTGACGCGCATCGCCGTCAGCACCCAGGACGACCGGCTCGGCTACCGGGTGCGCGAACAGCTCGAGGATGCGCTGGGGCGCAACCCCGCCGAGGCGCCGCTGTGGCGTCTGGAGGCCGAGGTCGACCAGTCGCGCCGTCCGCTCGGCCGCCGCATCGACGACACCGCGACCCGCTACGAGCTGACGGTGCGCGGCCGCTGGACCCTGACCCCGCTGGACGGCGGCGCGCCGCTCTCCGGGGCCCGGACCGTGACCACCACCTACGCCGCCGCCGACCAGCCCTACGCCGCCATCGCCGCGCAGCAGGATGGCGAGGAGCGCGCCGCCGCCGAACTGGCGCGCCAGATCCGGATCGACCTGATCCAGGCCCTGTCGGACCAGCCGTGACCGCGCCGCGATGATCCTGTCGAAACGGCCCGAGGTCGATCGCTTCCTCAAGGCCCCCGACCCGGCGGTGCGCGCCGCCGTCATCCACGGCAAGGATCGCTCAGGGGTGGCCGAACGTGCCGGCCTGCTGTGCCGGGCCGTCACGCCCGACCTGAACGACCCGTTCAATGTCACCGTCCTGACCGAGAGCGACATCGACGGCGACGAGACCCGCCTCGACGAGGCCCTCACCGCCCTGTCGATGATCGGCGGCCGCCGTCTGGTGCGGGTCAGGCTGGGCTCGGAGAAGGCGTCGGTCGACAAGCGGCTCGCCGTCGCGCTCAGGACCCATGCCGACGGCGGCTACAATCCCGACGCCATGCTGGTCATCGAGGCCGGGGCGCTGGGCCGCGACTCGGCCCTGCGCAAGGCGGCCGAGGCGGCGCAGGGCGCCGTGGCCATCGCCTGCTATGAGGACGAGACCGGCGACGTCGCCCGGATGACGCGCGAGGCCCTGGCCGCCGACAAGGTCGGCCTGACCCAGGACGCGCTGGACCGCTTCGTCGCCCGCCTGCCGCGCGAACGCGGCCTGATGCGCCAGGAGATCGAGCGGCTGGTGCTCTACATCGGGCCGGGTTCGGGCAAGACCATCGACGTCGCCGAACTGGAACAGCATCTCGGCGTCGAGCCGGACGCCTCGCTGCAGGATGCCGCGCTGCAGGCCTTCGGCGGCCGCCCCGCCCCGGCCCAGTCCGGCCTGCGCCGCGCCCTCGCCGAAGGCGAAAGCCCGGTCATGGCGGTGCGCCAGGCCTCGATCCACCTCGGCAAGCTGCGCCGCATCAATGTGCTTCAGGCCAATGGCGCCGGGGCCAAGGAGTCGGCCAAGGCGGCCGGGGTGTTCTGGAAGCAGGAGGCCGAGATGCTGCGCCAGGCGCGCAGCTGGCGGCTCGAGGACCTCGACCGGGTGCTGGACAGCGTCAACGCCGCCGACATCGCCACCAAGACCACGGGCTCGCCGGACCAGCTGATCGCCGAACGCCTGCTGCTGGAGATCTCGGCCCGGGCGCGGCGGCTGGGGCTCTAGCCGCGCTTCGAGGCCTTGCGGAAGGCCGGCTTGGCCAGCGCCACATTGCGCGCCTTCTGGGCCTTTTCCTCGGCCCGGGCGCCGCCCTGCAGGCCGGTATGGGCCGGGCCGCCGCCGGCCTTCTTGGCGGCCAGGGCCTTCTTCATCGCCTCGGCGGTCGGATTGCTCGGTTTCTCTGTCATTCCGGGACCCTAGCACGGGCCAGCCAGACCGTCGCGCCGCCCGTTTCGGGGTCCTCAAGCCCGCCGGTCAGCACCTCGAAGCCCGCCCCGGCCAACGCCTGCCGGTAGCCCTCCGTGGACAGGCTGCCGTGGTAGAGCGGCTCGCCGCGCCATTCGCCGACCGTTTCACCCTCCTCCGAGCCGCTGGTGAACATCAGGGGCGCGGCCGGGGCGAGGTGCCGGGCGTAGACGTCGAACAGCGCCCGCTGGTCGGCCGGCGTCAGGTGGAAGGCGCTGTGCCAGGCGATCAGCCCGTCGAACGTCCGGCCGAGGTCGAGGCCGCGCATGTCGGCCACACGCCAGTCGTGTTCGGGAAACCGCCGGCGGCACAGGTCGATCAGGCCGGGCGCCGCGTCGACGCCGGTGACCCGCCGCCCCTGTTGGATCAGGTAGCCCGCGATCGGTTCGCCCGAGCCGCAGCCGAGATCGAGAACGGATCCGCCCGCGGGAACCCACGCCAGAAAGGCGTCCAGCCACAGCTTCTCCATCAGGGTCTTGCCGCGGTCGCGATCCCAGTCGAGCGCCCGGCGGCTGTAGAGATCGACAACCCCGTCCGCCGGCCCGCCCATGTCAGCCGCGCATCAGCCGGCGGCACAGGTCGTCGAGCTGCTCCAGCGTGCCGTAGCGCAGGGTCAGGTCGCCCTTGCCGCCCCGATCCGCCAGCGACACCGGCAGGCCGAGGGCGTCGGTGAGGTCCTGTTCCAGCGCCGCGATGTCGGCGCCGCCCTCCCCCGAGCTTGCGCCGGTCCGGCCCTTCGCCTTGCCGGGCTTCGTCCCTTCGGCGGCGCGGCGCGCCAGGGCCTCGGCCTGGCGGACGTTCAGCCCCTCGTCGACGATCTGCTTGGCCAGGGCCGGGGCGCCGGGCACATTGACCAGGGCGCGGGCGTGACCGGCGGTCATGTGGCCGTGCCGCACGTACCACAGTACCTCCTCGGGCAGCTGCAGCAGGCGCAGGGTGTTGGCCACGTGGCTGCGGCTCTTGCCGACCACGCCGGCGACGGCGTCCTGGGTGCGGCCGAAGCGCTCCATCAGCATCCGGTAGGCGTCGGCCTCTTCCAGGGGGCTGAGATCGGCGCGCTGGACGTTCTCGATGATCGCGACCTCGAACACCGCCACGTCGTCCATCTCGCGGACGAGGACCGGCACCTGGGTCAGGCGGGCCTGCTGGGCGGCGCGCCAGCGCCGTTCGCCGGCGATGATCTGCCAGGCGCCGTCCTCCCCGGGGTGCGGCCGCACCAGGATGGGCTGCAGCACGCCCTTGTCACGGATCGACTCGGCCAGTTCGGCCAGCTCCGCCGGACCAAAGGTCTTGCGCGGCTGATCTGGATTGGGCTTCAGCGCCTCGATCGGCGCCATGCGCACTCCCGCCGGCGCCGCCGAGCCGTCAACCGGCACGGCCTCGCCCGCCTGTTCCCCCAGAAGGGCCGACAGACCCCGTCCCAGTCCGCGCTGACGTTCGCTCAACTTACTGTTTCCGTTCTCAGGGTTTCATCAGGCGGCCTGCAGCCGCCGCGACTTCTCGCGCGCCACCACCTCCCGGGCGAGGCGCAGATAGGCCTGGCTGCCGGCGCATTTCAGGTCGTAGATCAGGGCCGGCTTGCCGAAGGACGGCGCCTCCGACACCCGCACATTGCGGGGGATCACGGCCTCATAGACCTTGTCGCCGAAATGGGACCGGACATCGGCCGCGACCTGTCCCGACAGGGCGTTTCGGCGATCGTACATGGTCAGCACCAGCCCCTGGATCTCCAGGGTCGGATTGAGGCTCTGACGGACCATCTCGATGGTCTTCATCAGCTGGGTGAGGCCCTCCAGCGCAAAGAATTCGCACTGCAGCGGCACCAGCACGGCATCGGCGGCGGCCATGGCGTTGAGGGTCAGCAGGTTGAGCGACGGCGGGCAATCGATCAGGACGTAGTCATACCGGGTCTGGCCGTCGGCCCCCTGCCCGGCCAGGGCGTCGCGCAGGCGGAAGGAGCGGCGGTCGGCCTGGCTGAGTTCGATCTCGACCCCCGACATGTCGGCGTCGGCGGGAATGATGTGCAGGCCGGGGACGGCGGTCTGGACCGCGGAATCGTCGACCGACCGGCCGTCGACGATGACGTCATAGATGGTCACCCGACGTGTTTCACGTGGAACACCCAGACCCGTGGAGGCATTGCCCTGCGGATCCATGTCGACGATCAGCACCTTCTCGCCGATCGCCGCCAGGGCGGTGCCGAGATTGATCGCCGTGGTGGTCTTGCCGACCCCGCCCTTCTGGTTGGAAACGGCGAGGACGCGCGTCTTACCGGCTTTGGACACGGCGGAGACTCCGGACGGAAACGATACGGCCGCGCGGATCGCTGCGCGAGACGGAGAGGCTGCTCTCGAAATGCCAGACCTTGCGGGCTTCGATCAACTCAACCTCGGCCTTTTCCCCCTTCAGAAACAGCCCCTGGGCGCCGCCTTGTAGATAAGGCTGTGCATAGCCGAGCAGCTTCTCCATCGGGGCGACCGCGCGGGCGGTGACGATGTCGACGTTCAGCGACTGCGCCTCGGCCCGGCCGTTGATCACCATGGCCGGCAGGGCCAGGGCGTCGACCGCCTCCTGCAGGAAGCGGCAGCGCTTGCCGAGGCTGTCGATCAGCCAGACGTGGGCGCCCGCCCGGCCCTTCAGAAGGATCGCCAGCACCACGCCCGGAAATCCGGCCCCGGCGCCCAGGTCGGCCCAGGTCCGGGCGTCGGGGGCGAGGCCCAGTAGCTGCGCCGAGTCCCAGATGTGCCGGTTCCACACGTCCGGCAGGGTGTCGGGACCGATCAGGTTCATCACCGCATTGGCTTCAGTCAGACGGACGATGAAGCGCTCGAGGTCGGCGATCTGGTCGTCCGTCGCGCCGGTCAGGGCCTGGAACGCGGCCGCGTCGCTGAGGGTCACGCCGCCACCCGGGTCCGTTTCACGTGCGACAGCAGGGCCGTGAGGGCCCCCGGCGTCATGCCCTCGATGCGGCCGGCCTGGCCGAGGGTGCGGGGCTGGATCAGCGAGAGCTTCTCGCGCACCTCGTTCGAAAGGCTACCGATGGCGGCGTAGTCGAGGTCGTGCGGCAGGGCCAGCGCCTCTTCCCGCCGCAGGGCCTCGGCGTCCGACGCCTGGCGGTCGAGATAGCCGGCGTAGCCGGCCTCGATCTCGATCTGCTCTCGCACCTGACGCGGCCAGGCGGCGATGGCCGGATGGGCCGCCTCGAAGGTGTTCAGGTCCACCCCCGGGAAGGCCAGAAGGTCCCGGATCGAGCGGCGCTGTCCGTCGGCATTGACCGGGATGCCCAGCGCCCCGGCCTCCTTGGGCGTATAGGTCGCGCCGCGCACCAGCGCCGTCGCCTCGGCCAACGTGGCCGCCTTGGCTTCGAACGCCGCCTGGCGGTCGCCGGAAACGATGCCGGCCTCGATGGCGAGGGGGGTCAACCGTTGATCGGCGTTGTCGGCCCGCAGCGTCAACCTGTACTCGGCCCGGCTGGTGAACATCCGGTAGGGCTCGGTCACGCCGCGTGTGACCAGATCATCGATCATCACCCCGATATAGGCCTGGTCGCGGCCGAGGATGACGGGGTCCGATCCGGCGGCGTCGCGCGCGGCGTTGAGCCCGGCGATCAGCCCCTGCGCCCCC
>JADGMZ010000374.1 GCA_015234495.1 Brevundimonas sp.
CGCAACAGGGCTTCTGCGCCGAGACGGGCGGGGCGATCACCCTGTTCATGGCCACCGGCATGGGCATTCCGGTCTCGACCACCCACACCATCACCGGGGCCATCGTCGGCGTCGGTGCGGCGCGGCGGGCCTCGGCGGTTCGCTGGGGCGTGGCGCGCAGCATCGTCACCGCCTGGTTCATCACCATGCCGGCGGCGGCGGCGATCGGCGCGGTGTTCTTCTGGATCGGCCGGACCTTCCTGACCTGATGACCGGCAAGCCCCAGCGCGCGCAGAAGGCGGAACGGCGGCAGGTGGCCGCCCTGCCGTGGCGGCGCGGGGCGAACGGGCTGGAGATCCTGCTGATCACCTCGCGCGAGACGCGGCGCTGGGTGACGCCCAAGGGCGGCCGCATGGCGGGCCGGACGGACGCCGAGGCGGCGGCCCAGGAGGCGCTGGAGGAGGCCGGCGTCGAGGGCCTCGTCGATGACCGGCCGCTGGGCCATTTCCGCTATCTGAAGGTGCTGAAGCGGCGCGCGCCGCGGTGGCTGCAGGTCGATGTCTACGGCCTGCAGGTAACCGCCGAGCACGACGACTGGAAGGAACGGGCCGAGCGTGAACGGGTCTGGGTGTCGCGCGAGGAGGCCGCGGCCCGCGTCGACGAGCCGGACCTGAAGGCCCTGATCGCCGCCTTCGACCCTTGAGATCGGCTTGTTTTCGGCCGACCCGTGACGGATGATGCCGGCAAAGAGGGGGACGAGAATGCGCATTCTGATCGCCTGCATGGCGGCGACCCTGGCCGGCTCGGCCCTGACCGCCCCGCCGGCCCGATCCGCCGCGGCGCCCCAGGCGGCGCCGTCCGAACCCTCGGCGCGGCAACTGGAGCTGACCCGGCGCTATATCGCCCTGACCATGACGGACCAGTTCGAGGACTCCCTGCGCGAGATGATCTTCGACCAGGCCGCGGTCGACCCCACCATGCGCAACCTGCCGCCCGAGGACCGCCAGTTCATCACCAGCCTGACGGCGGAGCTGACGACCGACATGGTTCCGCAGATGCTTGAGCGAATGGTCCCGGTCTACGCCAGCACCTTCAGCGAGGCCGAGCTGGAGGCCCTGATCGCCTTCTATGACACCGAGATGGGGCAGGCGATCCTGCACAAGACCGTCGAGTCGATGCCGGAGGCGACGCGGGCGGCCATGGGCGTCATGCCGCAGATCTTCGACAAGATGGCGGCGCGCCTTTGCCAGCACTACGGCTGCACGCCGGCCGAGCTGGAAGAGCTGAAGCGCGGCATGCGCGGCGAGACCCCGACCGCACGGCCGGCGAAATAGGCTCAGGCCCGCGCGGCTGCGGCCATGAAACAGCCGCGCCGCGCCGTATGCAGGTGGACGGCCGCGATGGTCGGGTCGGCGAACCAGCCACGCAGCCGTCCGGCCAGACCATGGCCCTCTACGACGTCGGCGTCGGTCATCATCCAGTCGACGTCGTAGGCGCGGGCGGAGAGCAGGCGGCGGGCCAGCATGTCGGGAACCTCATCCAGCGCCGGCGCCGCCTCGACAGCGGCCTCGCGGACGAAGACCGGGCCCTCGCCGCGATAGGGACTGACGGGGGCGTCCAGATGGCGGTGGTTGAGCAGGATCAGCCGCTCGCCAGGCTCGGCGTCGGCCAGGCTGACCCGACAGGGGGCGGCATGGGGCGCCTCCGCGACGAGGCGGCGGGCGCCGATCGCGTGCAGGGCGTCGTCGTCCATGTCGAACAGCGGGCGGAAGGCGGCCAGAGGCAGGGGGCGGATACGAAAGCTCATCGACGATCTCCTTCGCCGCGGAGATGACAGGCGCGAAGGCGGGCGTCTGGCGGCTTTCGGCCGTTGCGTCGGGCCGCCCGCATCCCCACAAGAGAAGGCATGAACGCCCCCTTCCAGACCCCCGCCGACCCGACCGAAGCCCCGCTGTGGGACCTGACCGATCTCTACGCCTCGCGCGAGGACCCACGCGTCGAGGCCGATCTGGAGCGCGCCCGCGCCCTGGTCGCCGAGCTCAACGCCCTGCAGGGCCGGCTGACGGGATCGCGCGCCGAGCCGGCGCAGCTGGGCGAGCGGCTGGACCGCACGGTGACGCTGTACGAGCAGGCCGCGGACGTGCTGGGCGGCCTGGGCGCCTACGCCTTTCTCGCCGCCTCGACCGACCGAAACGACGCGGCGGCGCAGGGCTTCGAGGCGACAATCCGCGAGCGCGGCACGACCATCGCGGCCTCGACCATCTGGGTGACGCTGGAGATCAACCAGCTGGAGGAGGCCGAGATCGAGGCGGCGACGGCCGCCGTTCCGGCCGCGGCGCGCTGGCGGCCGTGGCTGCGGCGGGTGCGGGCCATGAAGCCGCACGAACTGAGCCAGGAGATGGAGACCTTCCTCGCCGAGCGCGGCCCGATCAGCGCCCAGTGGCCGCGCCTGTTCGACGAGACGCTGGCGGCGATGAAGGTGAAGGCCGGCAAGGACGAGTTGACCCTGTCCGAGGCCCTGAACCGGCTGTCGGACCCGAAGGCGGCGAAGCGCAAGGCGGCGGCCGAGGGACTGAACGAGGCGCTGGCGGCGCGGGCCGGGACCATGGCCCTGGTGCTGAACACGGTGGCGGCCGACAAGGCGCTGGAGGACCGCTGGCGGGGCTTCAAGCGTCCGGCCGACAGCCGCCACCTGGCCAATGAGGTCGACGGCGAGGCGGTGGACGCCATGGCCGAGGCGGTGGCCGAGGCCTATCCGCGCCTGTCGCACCGCTACTATGCGCTGAAGGCCCGGGCCATGGGGCGGGGGACGCTGGACCAGTGGGACCGCAACGCCCCGATCGAGACCACGGCCCCGCGCGGCTTCGACTGGGGCCAGGGGCGGGAGATCGTGCTGGAGAGCTTCGCCGACCTCGGCGACGAGTTCGCCGAGCGCGCCGGCGGCTTCTTCGACAAGCCTTGGATCGACGGTCGGGCCCGGCCGGGCAAGCAGTCGGGCGCCTACGCCCACCCGGTGACGGCCGACCGCCACCCCTATGTCTTCCTGAACTGGATGGGCGAGCGGCGCGACGTGCTGACCCTGGCGCACGAGCTGGGCCACGGCGTGCACCAGACCCTGGCGGCGGGGCAGGGCAGCCTGCTGGCCGACACGCCGCTGACGCTGGCCGAGACGGCTTCGATCTTCGCCGAAGGGCTGACCTTCGACCGGCTGCTGAAGACGGCGCCCGAGGCCGAGAAGCGCGGCCTGCTGGCGGGACGGATCGAGGACGGGCTGAACACGGTGGTGCGCCAGATCGCCTTCCACCGCTTCGAGACCCGCTTCCACGACGAGCGGGCGGCGGGGGAGGTCCCGGTCCAGCGCATCAACGAGATCTGGCTGGAGGAGATGGGCGGGTCGCTGGGCCCGGCGATCACGCTCAACCCGGGCTACGAGCACTGGTGGGCCTACGTCAGCCACTTCGTGCACTCGCCCTTCTACGTCTACGCCTATGCTTTCGGGGACCTTCTGGTGGCGGCGCTGATGGAGACGCGGGCCAAGGACCCGGCCGCGTTTACGCCGCTTTACCGGGAGCTGCTCGCTGGCGGCGGGTCGAAGGGCTACGTCGAGGCGCTGGCCCCGTTCGGGCTCAATCCGCGCGATCCGGCCTTCTGGACCATCGGCACGAAGCGGCTGGAGCGGCTGGTCGACGAGTTCGAGGCCACCTTCTGATTGACGGGGGGCGTCGGGGCGGCGAGCGTCGGGGCATGCGCGCCCTGATCCTCTCCGCGGCCCTGGCCGCCGCCCCGCTGTCCACCGCGGCCCAGACGCCGCTTCCGCCCGTCGTCTCCGAGGCGCCCGCCGCCGTCCGCTCCATGGCCGCCGGCTACAAGGCGCTGATGGTCTGCGGGGCGCTGAAGAACGCCGAGGCTGCGGGCGGCGAGCGGACGCTGGACAGCGTCGAGGCCAACGAGCTGGTGGGGATCTATCCGGAGCTGGATCCGCTGGTGCGGGTCATGCCGGTGGAGATCGATGGCGCCAGCTTCTCGATCGCGTGGGACGACGCCATGCCGCCGCGCATGGCCGTGTACCGGCCGGGACGGGGTTGCAGCGTCCTGCCAGTGGGTTGGAGCCAGCACGCGGTTGACGCCGCGGTGCCCGGGCCGGCGCCCGCAGCGCCCTTTCTCGCCAGCCCGGTTCGCGGCGACGCCGCCGCCCTGGCGGAAGCCGTCGAGCGCGCCTTCGAGGGCGGCTATGGCGAGGGCGCGAACAGCACCGCGGTAATCGTGCTGCAGGACGGCCGGTCGGTGGCCGAGCGCTACGCCGCCGGATTCGGCCCCGACACGCCCCAGCGCACCTGGTCGGTGGCCAAGTCCCTGGCCGGGACGATCATCGGGGCCGCTGTGCGGCGCGGCGAGGTCGATGTGAACGCGCCGGCCCCTATCCGGGAGTGGAGCCGCGAGGGCGACCCGCGCGGCGGGATCACTCTGGACAACCTGCTGCGCATGGCCTCGGGACTGACCAGCGATACAGCCGGCAACCGCACCGACGCCCTCTATTTCGGCGGTGTCGGCGTCGACGAGCAGGCCCCGACCTGGCCGCTGATCGCGCCGCCGGGAACGCGCTACCGCTACGCCAACAACGACACCCTGCTGGCGGTGCTCGGCGTTTCCGAAAGCTTCGACGAACACCCGCCGGCCGAACTGTTCGCCCGGCTGGGCATGCATGACACCTGGGCCGAGACCGACTGGCGCGGCGCCTACGTCCTCTCCAGCCAGGTATGGTCGACGGCGCGGGACCTGGCGCGGTTTGGCCAGCTGTATGTCGACGACGGCATGGTCGACGGTGAGCACATCCTGCCCGAGGACTGGCTGGAGTACGTCTCGCGGCCGTCCGGGCCGCAGCCGCGGGGAGAGCAGGGTTATGGCGCGACCTTCTGGCTGTTCGACAAGTCGGAGGGCATCCCGGCGGACGCCATCTCGGCCAACGGCAACCGCGGCCAGTACGTGATCATCGTGCCCAGCCGGAAGATCGTCATCGTGCGGCGCGGCGAGGACCCCGCGGGAGCGCGGTTCGATCACATCGCCTTCACCCGCGACGTGCTGGCGGCGCTGGACTGATCGACGCGAATTGTCGCCGCCTGCTTGAGCAACCGCCCGGCCCCGCTATAAGGGCGCCATCGCCTTTCAGATTCCTGGACCCGATCATGGCCGACCCGCACCACGCCACCGACGCCCACGACGACTACGTCCGCGGCACCCAGGAGATCAGCGAGCAGGCGGCGACCTTCAACCTGTTCGTCACCCTGACCAAGTGGGGCTGCCTCGGCGCCGCCGTGGCCATCGTCTTCCTGCTGCTGTGGTTCCAGCCGGGCGGCAGCTTCGTCGCCGGCGCCGCCTCGGCGGTGATCGTGCTGGTGGTGGGATTCTTCGCCCTGCGTTCGAAGAAGACGGCCCACTAGCCTCGCGCTCCGACCCGCTTTGACGGGCCGTCCCCGATAAGCCTAACGTCCCTGCGTCGAGAGAAGACGGAGGGATTCGCTTGGCTGTCGCCATCGCCGTTACCCGCGAACGCCGTGATGGCGAGACGCGCTGCGCCGTCACCCCGGAATCGGTGAAGAAGCTGATCGCCCTCGGCGCGACGGTCGCCATCGAGGCCGGGACGGGCGCCGGCTCGTCGATTCCCGACGCGGACTATGCGGCCGCCGGCGCGATCGTGGCCAAGGACATCAAGGCCGTGCTGGCCGGAGCCGACGTGCTGCTGAAGGTGCGCGGGCCGACGGCGCAGGAGACCAGCGCCCTCAAGCCCGGCGCGGTGGTCGTGGCCCTGCTGGACGCGTACCGCGACAAGGAGACGGTGACGGCCCTGTCCGGCGCCGGCGTCACCGCCTTCGCCATGGAGTTCGTGCCGCGCATCACCCGCGCCCAGGTGATGGACGCCCTGTCGTCCCAGGCCAACCTGGCCGGCTATCGCGCCGTGATCGAGGCGGCCTGGGCCTTCGGCAAGGGCTTCCCGATGATGATGACGGCGGCGGGCACGGTGGCCCCGGCCAAGGTCTTTGTCATGGGCGCGGGCGTCGCAGGGCTGCAGGCGGTGGCCACGGCGCGGCGGCTGGGGGCGGTGGTGACGGCCACCGACGTGCGTCCGGCGTCGAAGGAGCAGGTCGAGAGCCTGGGGGCCAAATTCGTCGCCGTCGAGGACGAGGAGTTCAAGGCCGCCGAAACCGCGGCCGGCTACGCCAAACCCATGTCGGCGGAGTATCAGGCGAAGCAGGCCGAACTGACCGCCTCGCACATCGTCAAGCAGGACATCGTCATCACCACCGCCCTGATCCCGGGCCGACCGGCGCCGCGGCTGGTCACGGCGGCGCACGTCGCCTCGATGAAGCCCGGCAGCGTGCTGGTCGACCTGGCCATCGACAACGGCGGCAATGTCGAGGGGGCGAAGGCGGGCGAGGTGGTGACCACGGCCAACGGCGTGCAGATCGTCGGCTGGACCAATATGGCGGGGCGGATCGCGGCGGACGCCTCGGCCCTGTATGCGCGCAACCTCGCCGCGTTCGCGGGGCTGCTGATCAGGGACGGCGCGCTGGCAGTCGATCTGGAGGACGAGATCCTCAAGGCGGCGGCGGTCACCCACGGCGGGGCCGTGGTGCATGAAGGGGTGAGGGGGTGATGCAGGTCGCGCTCTACGCTGTCGGGGCCGTAACGACCTGCCTTGCGGTGCTGGTTGGTATCCTTCTGGCGATCCTCGGAGTTCTTTTTCTTCTGGGCCAAGTCTATCCACCCGGCGCTGCACGAATCGCCTTTGTCGGAATTCCGGTGGGCTTAGGCCTTTGGCTTGGCGGACGTCTGTTGATGATGCGGGCGTTCTCACCTCGCAAAGCCATGGAGAATTGAGCGAGATGGAACAGGTCGATCCCATCCGCGCGACTCCCTTCCCCCTCGACGGGGGAAGGGTCGGGGTTGGGGGTGCGCGCGCCGGTTTCGCCGAAGACGGCGCGAAAGGCTTCGACGGCGCCTCCCGCACTCCGATGGCGGACACTGGCGCGAACACCCCCTCCCAACCCTCCCCCGTCGAGGGGGAGGGCTTTTCGCGGTTCGCCCGGGCGGACCGGGCTTCCGAACAGGCCATTGGTCGTGCCCGACGATTGCGAGCGGCGCCGACGTGGACGGAGGTCAAACTCTGGGACCGGTTGCGCCTCTTGTCGGTCCGCTTCAGGAGGCAAGCGCCGATGGGGCGATACATTGCCGATTTCGTCTGCTACCGCGCCAACCTTGTGATCGAGGTTGACGGCGGCGTACATCAGCTTCCGGATGTCGCTGTTCGCGACCTCGAACGAGACGCGTGGCTCATCAGCCAAGGCTATACGGTCCTCCGGTTTACCACGCGGCAGGTCGAGGACGACATTAACGGCGTGGTTCGGACTGTCCGGAATACCGTTTCGAACCGCCTGAAGAGGGCGATCTGAATGGAACACGTCCCCGTAGATCCCACCATCTTCCGCCTCGCCATTTTCGTGCTGGCCATCTTCGTCGGCTACTACGTCGTTTGGAGCGTCACCCCGGCCCTGCACACGCCGCTGATGGCGGTGACCAACGCCATTTCGTCGGTGATCGTGGTCGGCGGGCTGATCGCGGCGGCGGCGGCCAGCGGCGACGACGGCTGGATCGCCAAGGGGGCCGGCGTGGCGGCCGTGACCCTGGCCAGCGTCAATATCTTCGGCGGCTTCATGGTCACCCGGCGCATGCTGGCCATGTACCGCAAGAAGGAACGACCTCCAGCCAGGGCCGGGGACAGGTGACGTGGAGCATCGATCAGTTCGCGACGGGCGTGGCTTGGGCCGCCGCGGCGGTGGGCCTCGGCCTCGTGGCCTGGGGCTGGTTCCTCGAGAAGGGGCCGATACGGCGCATCCGCCTGCTCGACTGCGGGCTGGTGCTGCTGTCGTCGGCGATCCTGCTGCGCATCGTGGCGCAGGAGAAGTCGATGAGCGTGCTGGACTGGACTATGGCCTTCCTGGCCCCGCTGTTCATCGCCGCCGCCCTGTGGCGGCTGGCGCGGACAGCCTGTCCGCCGTCGGGACCGTGAGCGTGGCCGGCCTGATGCGAAGTGCGATCCGCCGGGGCGCGCGGCGGTCGGCCCTGCTGGGCTGCGCCTTCAGCCTGATGACGATTGGCGCGGCGCCGGCCGCGGCCCAGACGCACGTCGGGACCAATATCGAGGGCGGCATGCACTGGCATGTTTCGTCGCGCGAGGGGGCGAGCTGGCGGCTGGTCTGCCGGTTTCCGCCGGTGACCTACTATCGCAGCGCCTATGACCAGAAGGCGTGGATCAACCGTTTCGAGCGCAGCGGCCGGGGCGCCGATTCCGGCCGCCTGCCGCTGAACATCGGACATTGACACCTGTGGAAGACCGGCGGGCGCGGGGCCGTGGGCCTCGGCCTGGCGCGGCCGGGCGAGCGGGTCGGCGACGCCACCCGCGACCCGGCGGAGCCGGCGGCGGTCGGCTTCCTGTGATGGCTGCATTGAGGGGAACAGCATGAACGCATCGATCGCGGCCCTGGCCTATCTGGTCTCCGGCGTCCTGTTCATCCTCAGCCTGCGCGGGCTGTCGAACCCCGAGACGAGCCGGCGCGGCAATACGCTGGGCATGATCGGCATGGCCCTGGCGGTGGCGGTGACGCTGGCCACCCTGTGGGGCAGCGGGGCGCTGGACCTGCTGACCGCGGGGATGATCGTCGGCGGGGTGGTGGTCGGCGGCGGGGCGGGCGCGCTGATCGCCGGCCGGGTGCAGATGACCCAGATGCCCCAGCTGGTGGCGGCCTTCCACTCGCTGGTCGGCATGGCCGCCTGCCTGGTGGCGATCGGGGCCGTCTACGCCCCCGAGAGCTTCGGCATCGCGACGGCGACCGGCGGGATCAAGACCCTGTCGATCATCGAACTCAGCCTGGGCGTGGCCATCGGCGCCATCACCTTCACCGGCTCCGTGATCGCCTTCGCCAAGCTGAACGGCAACATGAGCGGCGCGCCGATCATCCTGCCGGCGCGGCACCTGATCAACATCGCCCTCGGCCTGGGTCTGGTGCTGCTGATCGGGGTGATGATCGGCTCGGGCGGCACGGCGACGTGGGCCTTCTGGGGCGTGTTCGCCCTGGCCCTGATCCTCGGCGCGACCCTGATCATCCCCATCGGCGGGGCCGACATGCCGGTGGTGGTGTCCATGCTCAACTCCTACTCGGGCTGGGCGGCGGCGGCCCTGGGCTTCACGCTCGAGAACATCGCCCTGATCATCACCGGGGCGCTGGTCGGCAGCTCGGGCGCGATCCTCAGCTACATCATGTGCAAGGGCATGAACCGCAGCTTCATCTCGGTGATCCTGGGCGGTTTCGGCGGCGAGACGGGTGCGGCGGCCGGGGGCGGGGCGGTGGAGACGCGGCCGGTCAAGCAGGGCTCGGCCGAGGACGCGGCCTTCATCATGAAGAACGCCTCGAAGGTCATCATCGTGCCCGGCTACGGCATGGCCG
>JADGMZ010000375.1 GCA_015234495.1 Brevundimonas sp.
CGCCGCGGCGCCGCCGACAGCTGGGCCAGGATCTGCGCCTCCCGCTCCAGCCGGTGGGCGCGATAGGCCTCGAGGAAAGGCCCCGGATCGGTGATCGGCGCCCCGTGGGTCGGCCAGATCGTCGAGAAGCCGCGGGCGATCACCGCCTCGAGGCTGGCCATATAGGCCGCCATGTCGCCATCGGGCGGGGCGATCACCGTGGTGGACCAGCCCATCACATGGTCGCCGCTGAACAGGGCGTTCTCCTCGCGCAGGCTGAAGGCCATGTGGTTCGAGGCGTGGCCGGGCGTGGCCAGGGCCTCCAGGGTCCAGCCGTCGCCGGCCACCACCTCCCCGCCGAACAGGATGACGTCCGGCTTGAACGCTTCGTCGTCGTCCTCGTCCAGCGCGCCCGAGGCGTGGACGATCCGCGCCGGCGGCCGCGCCGCCAGCATGGGCGCGCCGACCGCCGCGGCGAAGGGACGGGCGAGGGGAGAGTGGTCGCGGTGGGTGTGGGTCACCAGCACCTGGCTGACCGTCTGGCCCTCGACCGCGGCCAGCAGGGCGGCCAGATGGGTCTCATCCGGCGGGCCGGGATCGATCACCGCCACCGCCGCGCCGGGGTCGGACCGTCCCACCACATAGGTGCCCGTGCCGGTGAAGGTGAACGGCCCCGGATTGGCGGCGATGACCCGGCGGACCAGCGGCGACACCGCCTCGCACCGGCCGTAGGCGACATCCAGTTGGCGCACGAAGGGGATCATCGGCGCGCCCGCTCCCGGCGGCCCGGGCCTTGCGTCAGCCGCTCGCAAACCTTTCGCGGAGTGCCTGACATGGCCGTTTCCATAGCCCTGGCTGTATCAAATCGGCTCCGGATCATCGCCGCCGCCTTCCTCTGTCTCATGGCGGCGCAACTGGCCGTCGCGTCCTGCACCCCCGAGCCGGCGCCGTATGCGACCCGGATCGGCGTGGTTCGCTGACCCCGTCCTATAGCGGGACGCGGCCCAGATCATAGCCGGCCGCCAGGGCCGCGCTGCGCAGCGTCCCGGCGTCCGCGCCGGCGAGGCGCTCCGCCATCGCCCAGGCGGCGGCCGACCGCATGCCCGAACGGCAGAAGAACACCGCCTTGCCGTCCGGCCCGAGCTCGTCGAGCGCCTTGCGGGTGGCGGCGACGACGGCGGCGTCGGGCAGGCCGTGCGCCGGAGCGTGCACCACCTCCAGCCCGGCTTCCGCCGCCGCCCGGGCGAGCTCCGCGCCGGTCGGCTGGCCGGGTTCCTCATGGTCCGGACGGTGATTCACCAGACAGGTGAAACCCGCGTCGCCCAGCCCCGGAATCTGCTCCGGCGAGACCTGTCCCGTGACCCACACCTGCTCTGAAAGGGGTCGCAAAGGCGCCGATATGGGGGTCATTTCAGTAGTTCTTACAATGAGATGGTCAAACCTGTGGCGAGATTGCGACAGGCGTGCTTCGATTGGGTTACAGGCCCGTAATTATGCTGCGTCGGGCCATTGCCAAGTCTAAGGTCAGGGCAATCTGCGTGCATTGGGGTGCGCGGAGTTTGGTTGCCGTCGATGCTCGCCTCCTCCTGGAGACGTCCGGCGGTCTCAGGAGGACCACCCTTTGAAGACCCAAACCATCAAGCAGCGGTTGCTGCATTCGACCATGATCGGCGGAACGGCGCTGATGGCGCTGGTGGCGGCTCCGGCCCTCACCCTGATGACGCCGACTGTCGCCGTGGCCCAGAACCTGGTTCAGGGCGCCGTCGCAGGCACCGTCACCAACCAGGCCGGCGCTCCGGTGGCCGGCGCGGAAGTCTCCCTGCGCTCCGTCGCCCAGGGCTTCACCCGCTCCTTCACCACCGACGCTTCGGGCAGCTTCCGCGCCGTTGCCCTGCCGCAGGGCCAGTATGAAGTCGTCGTCAACGCCTCGGGCTACAACTCGCTGACCGACACCGTCTCGGTCGGCTCGGGCGCCACCGCCCAGCTGTTCCTGACCATGGGCGCCTCGGCCGACAACGCCACCCAGATCGACGAAGTCGTCGTCGTCGGCGTGCGTCGCGCGGTTTCGGAATTCGACGCCACCACGACGGGCCTGACGGTCAATGTCGAGGAGCTGTCGCGGAACATCCCCGTCGCCCGCGACGCCAGCGCCATCGCCCTGCTGGCGCCCGGCGTGACCGCCTCGGACAACGCCTTCGGCAACATCCCGACCATCGGCGGCGCGTCCGCCGGCGAGAACACCTACTTCATCAACGGCCTGAACATCACGAAATTCCGGGACTTCACCGGTTCGTCGACCGTTCCGTTCGAATTCTACCAGACCCTCGAGACCAAGACCGGCGGCTATCAGGCCGAGTTCGGTCGCGGCACCGGCGGCGTGCTGAACGGCACCACCAAGTCGGGCGGCAACGAGTGGGAATTCGGAATCACCGGCTACTGGCAGCCGGACGCCCTCAACGAGGATGCGCCGGACACCTTCGCCGCCCAGAACCGCTTCGACGAGCGTGAGTCCTCGGACGTCGTCTTCGACTTCGGCGGCCCGATCATCCGCGACCGACTGTTCGTCTTCGGCCTGTACAACTGGCGCAACCGTGACGCCTACAATGTCGGCGCCCTGAGCTCGATCGTGAACCCCGACTTCGGCGTTCTCGGCGCCTCGGCGACCCGGGTGACGTCGGACGATCCGTTCTACGGCGCCAAGGTCGACTTCCTGGTCACCGACGACCACCGTCTCGAGTTCACCTATTTCTCGGACGACCAGACCTCGACCACCGAGAACTACTTCGTCGGCGTGGATGGCAATCAGGTCGGCCAGTACGTCTCGTCGAACTTCCAGTTCGGCGGCGAAAGCTGGATCGCGCGCTACACCGGCGTGTGGGCCGACTGGCTGACGACCTCGATCGCCTACGGCGTCAACGAGTACAACGAAGCCCTGACCTCGGCCGGCGACGACTGCGCCTTCATCAGCTCGACGGCCGTCACCGACCCGCGTCGCGGCTGCTGGGGCACGCCGACCTCGCAGGTCGCCTTCAACGACGACAAGCGGACCATCTTCCGGGCCGACGTGGACATCTACGCCGACCTGTTCGGCTCGCACCACTTCAAGATCGGCCTCGACTCCGAGAAGCTGGAATCGAGCCAGCAGCTCGACTACTCGGGCTCCGGCTACAGCTACTGCCGTCCGGCCAACGTCGGTGACGGCCCCGGCGATCCGACCGCGCCGATCTCGTCGGTGGTCAACTGCACCGGCGACCGGACCGGCGGCCTGTGGTTCCGCTACCAGAACCACGACGCGGTCGGCCCGACCCGGGTCCGCATCCGCGCCTATGACAACGACGGCGGCTGGGAGTCGGTCCAGAACGCCTACTACATCCAGGACTCCTGGGAAGTCACCGATCAGCTGACCCTGAACCTGGGCCTGCGGAACGAAGGCTTCGAGAACTCGAACATCGCCGGCGACGTCTTCCTCGACCTGCAGAACCAGTGGGCTCCGCGGATCGGCGCCACCTACGACGTGTTCGGCGACGGCGAATCCAAGCTGTTCGGTTTCTGGGGCCGGTACTTCCTGCCGGTCGCGGTCAACACCAACCAGCGTCTGGCCGGCGCCGAGTTCTTCATCCAGGACACCTGGCAGCTGGACCGCACCGGCGGCCCGAACGACCTGAACAACGACGGCATCGACGACGCCACGGACGAGCCGATCCTCGGCGTCTTCCTGGGCGGCACCAACCTCGCCAGCGGCGCGGTGGTGACCACCGAACGTTCGGTCGACCGCGAGATCGACCCGATGTACGTCGACGAGTTCATCCTCGGCTACGAGCAGCGGGTGTTCGGCGACTGGACCATGGCGATCAAGGGCACCTACCGTGAGCTCGGCACCGCCATCGACGACATCGCCATCGACGCCGGCGTGCAGGCCTACTGCGCCCAGGCCGGCGGCGGTCTGACGGCGGCGGCCTGTGCGGAGGTCTGGTACGGCTTCCACCAGTACGTGCTGACCAACCCGGGCGAGGACATGGTCATCACCCTGGGCGGCGCCGATCTGACCGACGCGGCTGACTTCGCCGACGACGGCCTGTTCAACGGCAGCGTCGCGGCCCTGGCCGACCGTGAGGTCACCCTCACGGGCGACTGGCTCGGCTTCCCGACCCCGGACCGCACCTACAAGGCGGTTGAGCTCTCGCTCGAGAAGCCGTTCGACGGCGTCTGGGGCGGTCGCTTCAGCTACGTCTGGTCGCAATCCAAGGGCAACTACGAAGGCGCCCTGAAGTCCGACAACGGCCAGACCGACCCCGGTCTGTCGCAGGACTTCGACGCCCCGGGCCTGATGGACAACGCCTCCGGCTACCTGCCGAACCACCGCGAACACACGTTCAAGGCGTTCGGCAACTGGCAGGCCACTCCGGCCCTGAACATCGGCGCCAACCTGCTGATCCAGTCGCCGCGCAAGTTCGGCTGTATCGGTGTCCACCCGACCGACGTGTTCGCCTCGTTCTACGGCGCGAGCTCCTGGTACTGCAACGGCGTGGCCACCCCGCGCGGCGAGTCGTTCGAGAGCGACTGGCTCAAGGTGCTGGACCTGACCTTCGCCTACGACCTGGCTGAAGTGTTCGAAGTCCCGGGCGACAGCCTCGTGCTGCGCGCGGACGTCTTCAACGTCTTCGACTTCCAGTCGGCGCAGGACTACAACGAGGTCGGCGAGTTCGACATCGGCAACTACCCGGGACCGGGCGCGGCCGATCCGAACTACGGCCTGCCGACGGCCTACCAGGCTCCGCGCAGCGTGCGCTTCAGCATCGCCTACCGCTTCTAGTAAGCGGTCGGAGAGACCGGACTACCGGGCGGCGGACCTTCGGGTCCGCCGCCTTTTTCTTTGCCCGTGACGCCGCCACGGAAAAACCATTGCGGCGTCTGAAGCGTTGCGGCATCCGAACCCCTGTCTGTCGCCGCCAACCGGAGCCGCCATGATCGCCAGCCTCGCCCTCGCCGCCGCCCTCTCCCTGCAGACCTCGCCCGCCGGCCAGGAGGGACCCATCGTCACCGCCGGCCCGGCGTCGGGCGAGACCGTCGAGGCGCTGCGCATCCGCGAGGCGGTGGCCTACGCCAATCCCCTGCCGCGCGGCGCGCCCGAACAGGACTATCCGCTGGTCGCCTGGTGCGAGGCGCTGGTGAACGGCCACGTCGCCATCGGGGAAGGCCTGACCGACGCCGACGACCTCGATCGCGACATCATCCGCCTCGGACGGCTGGAGGCGGCCGACTTCCGCGAAGCCCTGCAGGCCGCGGAACCGCGCCAGACCCCGGCCAGCCTCGCCGCCGCCCGCGCCGCCGCCGCCGAGGCGACCGCCAAATGGGCCCCGATGAAGACCCAGGACGAGTCGGTGCGCGACCAGGCCTTCGGACTGTTCTTCGGCCTGCCCGGCCGCTGCGAACACGCGGCCCGTCGCCTGCGCGACAACATCACCACCCCGCCGGCGACGCCGGAAGAGGTCGGGCTGGAGTAGTGGCTAGTGGCTAGTGGCTAGTGGTCAGAAGCTGAAAGGTGGGACACTTTCGCGGCCCCTAGCCCTTGGCCCCTAGCCACTAGCCACTCCCTACGCCGCCGGATCGTAGTTCAGGATCGGCGACAGCCACCGTTCGGCGGTGGCCACGTCCCACCCCTTGCGGCGGGCGTAGTCCTCGACCTGGTCGCGGTCGATCTTGCCGACGCCGAAATAGTGGCTCTCGGGATGGCCGAGGTAGAGGCCCGAGACCGCCGCCGTCGGAGTCATGGCGAAGCCCTCGGTCAGCTCAATTCCGGCGTTCGTTTCGGCCTGCAACAGACGGAACAGGGTGGTCTTTTCGGTGTGGTCGGGCTGCGCCGGATAGCCCGGGGCGGGGCGGATGCCGCGGTAGTTTTCGGCGATCAGGTCATCGACCGTCGTCGCCTCTTCCGGCGCATATCCCCACAGCTGGGTGCGGACTTCCTTGTGCAGGCGTTCGGCGAAGGCTTCGGCCAGCCGGTCGGCCAGCGCCGTGGCCAGGATGGCCGAATAGTCGTCGCCCGCCGCCCTGAACGCCGCAGCCTTCTCCAGCTCGCCATGGCCGGCGGTGACGGCGAAGCCGCCGATCCAGTCGTCGCCGTCCTCGGCCACGAAGTCCGACAGGCACAGGTTCGGCTTGCCGTTGGCCTTGTCCATCTGCTGGCGCAGGCCGTGGAAGCGGGCCAGTTCGGCGGTGCGGCCCTCGTCGGCCCAGACCACCACGTCGTCGCCGCGCGCATTGGCCGGCCAGAAGCCGACCACGCCCCGGGCCGTGTACCACTTTTCGGCGACGATCCGGTCCAGCATGGCCCGGGCGTCGCGGTACAGGTCGCGCGCCGCCTCGCCGACGATCTCGTCCTCGAGGATCAGGGGGAAGCGGCCGATCAGCTCCCAGCTGGCGAAGAAGGGCGTCCAGTCGATGTGGTTGGCGAGATCCTGCAGGTCCCAGCCGTCGAAGGCGCGCACGCCGAGGAAGGAGGGCCGGGGAGGGGGCGTCGGCTCGCTTGCCCGGAACCGGTTGGCCCGCGCCGCAGCGATCGTGGCCCGCGCCTTGGCCTCGCGTCCGCGCGCGAACTGCTCGCGGATGCGGGCGTATTCCTCTCGCGTCGCCTGCTCGTTCTTCGCCCTCTCGGTCGGCGACAGCAGGCCCGAGACCACGCCGACGGCGCGGCTGGCGTCGATGACATAGGTCGTCGAGCCGCGTTTGTAGCCGGGCTCGACCTTGACGGCCGTATGGGTCCGGCTGGTCGTCGCCCCGCCGATCAGCAGCGGAATGTCGAAGCCGCGCCGCTCCATTTCGGAGGCCACGAAGACCATCTCGTCCAGCGACGGCGTGATCAGACCCGACAGGCCCACGATATCCACCCTGTGCTCGACGGCGGCGTCGAGGATGCGGTCGGCCGGGACCATGACGCCCAGGTCGATGACCTCGTAGTTGTTGCACTGCAGCACGACGCCGACGATGTTCTTGCCGATGTCGTGGACGTCGCCCTTGACCGTGGCCATCAGGATCTTGCCGGCCTGCTGACGCGGCTTGCCCGCCTTCTCCGCCTCCATGAACGGTTCGAGGTGGGCCACGGCCTGCTTCATCACCCGCGCCGACTTGACCACCTGGGGCAGGAACATCTTGCCCGCGCCGAACAGGTCGCCGACCACGTTCATCCCGTCCATCAGCGGACCCTCGATGACGTGCAGCGGACGCTCCGAGGCGAGACGCGCCTCCTCGGTGTCCTCGACGATCCAGTCGGTGATGCCGTGGACCAGGGCGTGCTCGATGCGCTTGGCCACCGGCGCCTCGCGCCATTTCAGGTCCACGACCCGCGCCGCGCCCTTGTCGCCCTTGTAGGAGGGCGCCAGCTCGACCAGCCGTTCGGTGTTGGAAATGTTGGTCCGCTGGCGCCGGTTCAGGATCACGTCCTCGACCGCTTCGCGCAGGATGGGGTCGATGTCGTCATAGACCGGCAGGTCGCCGGCGTTGACGATGCCCATGTCCATGCCCGCCTGGATGGCGTGGTACAGGAAGACCGAGTGGATCGCCCGCCGCACCGGCTCGTTGCCGCGGAACGAGAACGAGACGTTCGACACCCCGCCCGACACCCGCGCATAGGGCAGGGTGGCCTTGATCGCCTTCGTCGCCTCGATGAAGTCGACGGCGTAGTTGTCGTGCTCTTCGATCCCCGTCGCCACGGCGAAGATATTGGGGTCGAAGATGATGTCCTCGGGCGGGAAGCCGACCTCGTCGACCAGGATGCGATAGGCGCGGGTGCAGATCTCGATCTTGCGGGCGGCGGTGTCGGCCTGGCCGACCTCGTCGAAGGCCATGACCACCACGGCGGCCCCGTAGCGCAGGCATTTCACTGCCTGCTCGCGGAACTCGGCCTCGCCCGCCTTCATCGAGATCGAATTGACGATGGCCTTGCCCTGGACGCACTTCAGCCCGGCCTCGATCACCTCCCATTTCGAGCTGTCGATCATCACCGGCACGCGGGCGATGTCGGGCTCCGCCGCGATCAGGTTGAGGAAGGTGACCATGGCCTGCTTCGAATCCAGCAGGCCTTCGTCCATGTTGATGTCGATGACCGAGGCCCCGGCCTCGACCTGCTGACGCGCCACGGCGACGGCGGCGGCGTAGTCGCCGGCCATGATCAGCTTCTTGAATTTGGCCGAGCCGGTGACGTTGGTCCGCTCGCCGACGTTGATGAAGGTGGGACGCATTCTAGGAAACCTTCTCCCTCCGGGAGAGGGGCAGGTCATGGCGCTCCATCACGCCACCAGCTCGAACGGTTCGAGCCCCGACAGCCGCATGGCCCGCGGTCGCTCGGGGATGGCCCTCGGCGTCACCCCGGCCACGCCCTCGGCGACATGCCGGATATGCTCCGGCGTCGTGCCGCAGCAACCGCCGACGATGTTGACGAGGCCCGAGGCCGCCCATTCCTCGATGAAATGGGCCGTCTCGTGCGGTTCCTCGTCGTACTGGCCCATGGCGTTGGGCAGGCCGGCGTTGGGATAGGCGGCGACCAGGGTGTCGGCGACGCGGCTCAGTTCGGCGATGAAGGGCCGCATCAGATCGGCGCCGAGGGCGCAGTTGAAGCCGACGGCGAAGGGTTTGGCATGGCGCACCGAGTTCCAGAAGGCCTCGGCGGTCTGGCCCGACAGGGTCCGGCCCGAACGGTCGGTGATGGTGCCGCTGATCCAGATCGGCAGCGGCTCCATGCCCTCGTCTTCCAGATCTTTGATCGCCTTGATACAGGCCTTGCAGTTCAGCGTGTCGGTGATGGTCTCGATCAGATACAGATCGACGCCGCCCTCGTTCAAAGCCCGGACCTGCTGTTTGTAGGCCTCGTACACCTGATCGAAGGTGACCTGCCGCGCGCCGGGATCGTTCACGTCCGACGACATCGACAGCATCTTGGTCAGCGGCCCGATCGAGCCGGCGGCGAAGCGCGGCTTGTGCGGCTCCTTCTCCGTCCAGCGGTCGGCCGCGGCGCGGGCCAGTCTGGCGCCCTCGAAATTGATGTCGGTTACGGACTGGCTGTCGAGGCCATAGTCGTCCTGGGCGATGACGGTGCCCGAGAAGGTGTTGCTCTCGGAGATGTCGGCGCCGGCGGCGAAATACTGGTCGTGCAAGCCGGCGATGATGTTGGGCCGGGTCAGGCACAGGATGTCGTTGTTGCCCTTCATCTGACCGTTGTGGCCGGCGAAGCGGTCGCCGCGGAAATCCTGTTCGGACAGCTCGCTGC